>NZ_JBFPFX010000002.1:0-270182 GCF_047978245.1 Pseudomonas sp. LFS044 | reverse complement strand
TCAGATATAGCCCATCGCGACGGCGTAAGAGACTGCCTGCACGCGGTTACTGGCGCCGATTTTGCGTTGGATGTTGCGGTGGTGGTAATTCACCGTATCGGTGCACACCCCCATGATCACGCCGATTTCCTCCGAGGTCTTGCCGTCGGCCGTCCAGCGCAGCACATCACATTCCCTACCGCTGAACTCCACATCCGTATTGAACACACGCACGTCGCTCTCCAGCTCGGAAATCTTCTCGTGGACCGCTGCGGCAAACGCCTTGGTCACCACCTTCAACGCCTCAAATTCCTGAAGACTGATGGGATTATCCTTGCGCGCCAGGCTTAACACCCCAACCCTCCCCTGGGTGTTGAACGAGGGCTGTGCCAGGCCGTGGCGTAAATTCGAGTCGTTGGCTTCGGACCACAGATCCGGGCACCCACGGAACAACTCATTGCTCCACAAAATGGGGGACGACGATACTTTGCTGTGTTTCACCGTGGGATCGATCACCGCGTAGTTAGCCGCCTGATATCGCTGCACCCAGTCCTCGGGATAATTGCCATACATATAAGTCCTGGGCCGCATGAACGGAGTCACGCTGCACATGCCGTAGGCAAAAAAATCAAACCGTAGTTCGCGCAAGGCCCTCAACGCGACAGCCGTAAACTCCTGCATATCCATGGTTCGCGCAAAGATACTATAAAAGTACGCATCCCATCCCAACTGCTGCCCTAATTCCATCTCCCGGGAGGACCGCGCCCACGGCCCATCCATGGGCCGAAGCGCTTGCCGGGCATCCTGCCCGTCACCTCCCTCCGCAAGACCTCCACTCGGCCTCCTGAAGTCGCAATCGGTGGTGACTGAGCTAGCGCGCGCTTAGAAGCAAAGCAGAGCAAAAGCAGAGCAAAAGCACAGCAGTGCGCTTCGCACTCACGCGGGAGGGCAGGTGGGTATTGGTCCGCGCTGCGCTATGCGCCACAATAGGCGATCATTTGCGGAGCCCCCCATGACTGATTTCACCCCCGACGCCATCCTCGATGCCACCGGCCTGAACTGCCCGGAACCAGTGATGATGCTGCACACCCACGTGCGCAACCTCGCCGCCGGCGGCCTGCTCAAGGTTATCGCCACCGACCCCTCCACCCGCCGCGACATCCCCAAGTTCTGCAACTTCCTCGGCCACGAACTCCTCCAGCAGCAGGAAGAGTCCGGCACCTACCTGTACTGGATTCGCAAGAAAGCCGACTGATCCGCGCTGGATCGCACCCCGCGTAGCACCTACACTGCGTTCCCCAGACAGGAGAGCGCCATGCTGATAGTTGCCGACGAGAATATCCCGCTGCTCGATGCCTTCTTCGAAGGCTTCGGCGAGATCCGCCGTTACCCCGGCAGGAGCCTCGACGCCGCCAGCGTCAAAGAGGCCGATGTGCTGCTGGTGCGCTCGGTGACCAAAGTCGACCGGCACCTGCTCGAAGGCAGCAAGGTGCGCTTCGTCGGCACCTGCACCATCGGCACCGATCACCTGGACCTCGACTATTTCGCCCAAGCGGGCATCCACTGGAGCAGCGCACCAGGCTGCAACGCCCGCGGCGTGGTCGATTACGTGCTGGGCAGCTTGCTGACCCTGGCCGACCTGGACGGCGTGGCGCTGGCCCAACGCACCTATGGCGTGGTAGGCGCCGGTGAAGTCGGCGGGCGGCTGGTGCGTGTGCTGCATGGCCTCGGCTGGAAGGTGCTGGTCTGCGACCCCCTGCGCCAGGCCGCCGAAGGCGGTGACTTCGTCAGCCTCGAACGCATCCTCGAACAGTGCGATGTGATCAGCCTGCACACCCCATTGCAGCGTGCCGGCGAGCACCCCACCTGGCACCTGCTGGGCGAGGCACAACTGGCGCACCTGCGTCCCGGCGCGTGGCTGATCAACGCCAGCCGCGGGCCGGTGGTGGATAACCGAGCGCTGCGCGAACTGCTGCTGGACCGCGAAGACGTGCACGCGGTGCTTGATGTGTGGGAGGGCGAACCGCAGGTAGACCTGCAGTTGGCTGATCTATGCACCCTGGCTACCCCGCACATTGCCGGTTACAGCCTGGACGGCCGCCAGCGCGGTACGGCGCAGATCTACCAGGCGCTGTGTCGCTTCCTCGGCGAGGCCGAGCGTGTGCAGTTGCAGGACCTGCTGCCCAAGCCGCCGTTGGCGCAGATCGAGCTGGATGCCAACGCCGACCTGAACTGGGCCTTGGCCACCTTGTGCCGCGCGGTGTACGACCCACGTCGCGACGATGCCGATTTCCGTCGTAGCCTCAGTGACGATGCCGCCGAGCAGCGCGCGGCATTCGACCAGCTGCGCAAGCACTACCCGGCGCGGCGAGAGGTCGAGGGGTTGCGTGTACGCTTGCGCGGCGAGGCGCCGCAGTTGGCGCAGATGGTCAGTGCACTGGGGGGTGTGGTGGTCTGACAGGCCAATAAAAACCCGGCGCCAGCGCCGGGTTGCAGCAATTCTTCTTTCAGCCCTTGGGCACTTTCCTGACCCGGCTGTCCTCAAGGTCTTTGCAGGCCCGCTGGATCATCTGCTCGGTAATCGGGACTTCATGGCCTTGGGCATCGATGATCGAACCGCAGGGCTTGGATTGCGGATTGTTCTGGGGCTTTTGGGTGTCACTGCCGTGTTGCAAGGGCATATACAGTCTCCTCATCAGGTCCAGTTTCAAGGTAAACCTGCGCCGTGACCGGCCCGTGACAAGGGCTCTTGGGTGCCACGACCTCTACAGTCCAACAGAATCGCAGGCAAACCTCCAGAGGCGTTTTAGAACGTTGAGCTATAGCCACCACCAGGGCTGATGAGTGCTAGGCTGCAGGCTCATTGTTGCTGTGGTCTTCGTCATGCCCGAACCGGTTTCCTCTCGTCAGCGTCGCGCCTTGTCCCTCTGCTGGCAGTTCCTGCGCCCTTACCGTCGCCAGGCAGGCCTGGCGTTGCTGGCGCTGGTGGCGACAGCGGCTATCACCTTGTCCATGGGGCAGGGCATTCGCCTGTTGGTGGACCAGGGGTTCATGACGCGCTCGGCGCACCAGCTGAACCAGACCATCGGGCTGTTCCTGATGTTGGTGCTGGCGTTGGCCATCGGAACGTTCAGCCGTTTCTACCTGGTTTCATGGATCGGCGAACGGTGTGTGGCCGACATTCGCCGCGCCGTGTTCGATCACCTGATCGGGCTGCATCCGGGGTTCTTCGAAGACAACCGCAGCTCGGAAATACAATCCCGGCTGACCGCCGACACCACATTGCTGCAAGCGGTGATCGGCTCGTCGCTGTCGATGTTCTTGCGCAATGCCCTGATGGTCATCGGTGGCGTGGTACTGCTGTTCATCACCAACCCCAAGCTCACCAGCATCGTCGTGGTGGCGTTGCCGCTGGTACTCGCGCCAATCCTGCTGTTTGGCCGGCGCGTGCGCAGCCTGTCGCGGCAAAGCCAGGACCGGGTGGCGGATGTGGGCAGCTACGTGGCAGAGACGCTGGGGCAGATCAAGACGGTGCAGGCGTATAACCACCAGGCGCTGGACCGCCAGCTGTTTGCCGGCACGGTCGAGGCGGCGTTCAGCGTGGCACGTCAGCGCATCGCCCAGCGGGCGTGGCTGATCACCCTGGTGATCGTGCTGGTGCTGGGTGCAGTGGGGGTCATGCTGTGGGTGGGTGGCATGGACGTGATTGCCGGGCGTATTTCCGCCGGTGAATTGGCCGCCTTCGTGTTCTACAGCCTTATCGTCGGCAGTGCTTTCGGTACCCTCAGCGAAGTGATCGGGGAGCTGCAGCGTGCGGCGGGCGCGGCTGAGCGCATCGCCGAGCTGCTGGCGGCGCGCAGCAGTATTCTTGAGCCCGAGCAGGCAGTGGCCCTTGATCGACAGCACGCCAGCGGGTGCATAGAACTGCAACAGGTGGAGTTTGCCTACCCTTCACGGCCATCGGTGGCCGCGATCGACAACCTCAGCCTGGTCATCGAGCCAGGCCAGACCGTAGCGCTGGTGGGGCCATCGGGGGCGGGCAAGTCGACCTTGTTCGACTTGCTGCTGCGCTTCTACGACCCTCAACGCGGGCGCATCCTTCTTGATGGGCAGCCAATCACCAGCCTTGAATTGGCCCAGTTGCGCAGCCAGTTCGCCCTGGTTGCGCAGAACCCATCGCTGTTCAGGGGTACGGTGGAGGCCAATATTCGCTACGGCCGCCCCGAGGCCAGTTTTGCAGAGGTCGAGGCGGCAGCACGGGGCGCACACGCCGACGCCTTTATCCGGCAATTACCGCAGGGTTATCAGACGCCGCTGGGCGAGGGCGGTACCGGCCTGTCGGGCGGGCAGCGCCAACGCCTGGCAATTGCCCGGGCGTTGTTGGTGGATGCTCCCATCCTGTTGCTCGACGAGGCGACCAGTGCCCTCGATGCCCAGAGCGAACACCTGATTCAGCAGGCGCTGCCAACCCTGATGGCCGGCCGCACCACGCTGGTCATCGCCCACCGCCTCGCGACCGTGCAGCATGCCGACCGCATCGCGGTGATCGACAAGGGGCAGCTGGTGGCGGTCGGTACCCATCGCCAGCTGATCGAAACAAGCCCGTTGTATGCCCGCCTGGCCTCGCTGCAGTTCACCACATCCTGATGCAACTTGCGTTTGTAACATTTCTGTAGCAATGGCTTGAGACTATCCCCGCATCTGTTGTGTAAGTGCTCGAATTGGCTGCTATCGCCCGATGGCAGCTTTTTTTTGGCCTGCGAACGAGGACAAGGATGTCTGTCGCGGCGCTGCCAACGGCGCGCTGTTTCCTACTTCCTTGTTCCCGAGATCCGCGATGTTGCGTAAATCCCTCCGAGTGCAAATTCTCACCCTGCTTGGCGGCAGCGTTGCAGCGATGCTGCTGATCGCCCTGGTGTGTTTCCAGTTCCTGACGTCCAGCGTGCGCGGTTACGCCGAGCTGGTCGAAGGGCCGCTGCAGGCTTCGCAATCGATCGACGAAGCCAACCTGCAGTTCAAGATCCAGGTGCAGGAATGGAAGAACGTGCTGCTGCGCGGCCGCCAACCGGCCGAGTTGGACAAGTATTGGCAGCAGTTTCAGGCTCGCGAACAACAGGTTCAGCAGTTGCTTGGGCAACTGATCGACAGCAGTGATGACAAGCTCAAGGCACCCTTGCAACAGTTGCGCGACAGTCACCGGCAGTTGGGCGTGGCCTACGCGCAAGGGCGCCAGGCGTTTCTGGCTGCCGGTGCTGACCCGGTTGCCGGCGACCTGGCGGTCAAAGGTGTCGACCGTGCCGCCAGTGAGCAGATGAGCGCGCTGGTCGAGCAACTGCGCGCCGCTGCCCGAGAACGCGCCGCCAGCATCAATGCCAGTGCCGAGCGCACGGTATGGCTGGGTGTGGTGGTGATGCTGGCCTCGGCGCTGCTGGTAGGCTTGCTGAGCCTGTGGCGGGTCAATCGTAACCTGATCGAACCCATCACCCAGCTGACCGAATACGTTGCGCAACTGAGCCAGGGCCGCTTCGGCGCCCGCGTCGACGGCCGTCGTGAAGATGAACTGGGCCGCCTGGCCCGCGCGGCCAATACCCTGCGTGATTTCCTGGCCGAAACCGTTGGCCGCCTCAAGGACAACGCCCAGGAACTTGAAGGCGCCAGTGGCCAGCTGCGCACGATTGCCGGCGACATGGCACGGGGCACCCAGGACCAGTTCCAGCGTACCGACCAGGTGGCCACGGCCATGCACGAGATGTCCGCCACTGCCCAGGAGGTTGCCCGCCACGCTGCCGAGGCCGCGCGTGCCGCAGATGATGCCGACCACAGTGCCCAGGCTGGTGAGCAGGTCATGCAGCAGACCATCGACATCATTGGTGTGGTCAACCGCGAGATTGCCGGTACCGCCGCAGTGATCCGCCACCTTGAAAATGACAGCTCGCGCATCGGCAAGGTGCTGGAAGTGATCCGGGGGATTGCTGAACAGACCAATCTGCTGGCGCTCAACGCGGCCATTGAAGCGGCCCGTGCGGGCGAGGCCGGGCGTGGCTTTGCAGTGGTCGCCGACGAGGTGCGCAGTTTGGCCCAGCGTACCGCCGCGTCGATTGCCGAAATCCACCAGATCATCGAGGCGGTGCAGTCGGGTGCGGTAGAGGCGGTCAAGGCTATTGAAAGCGGCCAGCAGCGCAGCGAGGAGGGCGCCGAGCAGGTGCAGCAGGCCGGGCAGATGCTGCAGCGCATCACCACGGCGGTGGAAGCGATCCGCGACATGAACCGGCAAATCGCCACGGCGGCCGAAGAGCAGACCAGCGTGGCCGACGATATTTCGCGCAACCTGATCGAGATCACCCGCATCGCCACAGCCAACCAGCAGGCGGTGCAGCACACCGAGCAGGCAGGGCAGCGCTTGCATGGTTTGTCGGGGCAGCTGGGCGAAGTGACGTCGCGGCTGACTGCATAGGCCAATCGCAGGCAACAAAAAGCCCGCACATGGCGGGCTTTTCGAGTGGGATTTGGTCGGAGAGACAGGATTCGAACCTGCGGCCTTCTCGTCCCGAACGAGACGCGCTACCTGGCTGCGCTACACTCCGATGAACGAAATCCTACTGCATCGCATTTTCGAGCGCAAGCCCTTGTTGTTAAACGGGCTTATGCTCAAAAGCCGGTGCCAGATCAGAGCTCTTTGACGGTGCGGATCTGGTCTTTGTTCAGGCGCGTACGCTTGCCATCGAGTTGCTCGAATTCGTAGAAACCGGAGTCCTCGTCGAAGGATGGCGTGTCCACTGCCTGGATCTCACGGCCGTCGTTCAGGGTGATCACGGTCGGCGAAGCACAGCCGGCGAGAGCGCCCAGGCCGAGGGCGAGCAGGAAGGCAGGAAGGGTCCGTTGAATCATCGTGTTTCTCCAGTGCAATGGTGCTAGATGACTTTATGACGCAGGGTGTCTGCGCAAGTTCCTTACAAGTGCAGCATAGCGCCAATGACGATGTATTGACCTGGGTCTGTCGAGGGTGCCGCAGGGGCGGCTGTGATATAAATGCGGCCACCCCTTCTCCTGCGATGGACACTCATGAAAGCCAAGGCAGATACCCCCTTCGTGGCGCTGAACATTGCCGTGCTGACGGTCAGCGACACCCGCACATTCGACACCGATACCTCCGGCCAGATGTTCGTTGACCGCCTGACTGCAGCGGGCCACCAGCTGGCTGCCCGTGTGCTGCTCAAGGACGATTTGTACAAGATTCGCGCGCAGGTCGCCACCTGGATCGCCGACGACAGCGTGCAGGTCGTGCTGATTACTGGCGGCACCGGCTTCACCGGCCGTGACAGTACCCCAGAAGCCGTTGCCTGCCTGCTGGACAAGCAGGTAGACGGCTTCGGCGAGCTGTTCCGGCAGATCTCCGTCCCGGATATCGGCACCTCCACGGTCCAGTCGCGCGCCCTTGCCGGCCTCGCCAACGGTACGCTGGTGTGCTGCCTGCCTGGGTCCACCAATGCCGTGCGCACCGGCTGGGACGGTATCCTTGCCGAACAGCTCGATGCCCGCCATCGCCCGTGCAATTTCGTTGCGCACCTGAAGCAGGCAGTGGCCTGCGAAAGCCGTGGCTGAGGCGCCGCAGGCGCGGCCATTGATGCCGGTGGAAGAAGCCCTGGCACAGCTGTTGGCGCTGGCTGAAGCGGCGCCGATCAAAGACATTGAAACCGTGCCGTTGGCCGAGGCCGAGGGCCGTGTGCTGGCGACCGACCTGGTGGCGTCGCTCGACCTGCCGCCCTGGCCGAACAGCGCCATGGACGGCTATGCGTTGCGTCTGGCTGATCACCAGGGCGAACCGCTGCCGGTCAGCCAGCGCATCTTCGCAGGGCACGCACCCGAGCCCCTGCAGCCCGGTACTTGCGCGCGGATCTTCACCGGTGCGCCGTTGCCGGCAGGTGCAGACTGCGTCGAGATGCAGGAAAACACAGAAGTGTTGGCCGATGGCCGGGTACGCTTTCTCGAGCAGCTGAGGCTCGATCAGAATGTTCGCCCCCAAGGCCAGGAAACCCGCAAGGGGGAACAGGTCATGGTGGCAGGCACACGCCTGGGGCCGATCGAGCTGGGCCTGGCTGCGACCCTGGGCCATGCGCAGCTGCACGTGGTGCGGCGGGTGCGGGTGGCGGTGTTGTCCACCGGCGACGAACTGGTCGAACCGGGGCTGCCGCTGGGCCCCGGGCAGATCTACAACAGCAACCGGCGCCTGCTGGTCAGCTGGTTGCAGCGCCTGGGCTGTGAGGTGCGCGACATGGGCATCCTCCCCGATGACCTGGTGCGTACCCGCGAGTGCCTGGCCGGCCTGGGTGATGTCGACCTGATCCTGTCTACAGGCGGGGTTTCCGTAGGTGAAGCCGACTACCTTGGCGCGGCATTGCGCGAAGCCGGTGAGCTGGCCTTGTGGAAGCTGGCGATCAAGCCAGGCAAGCCGTTGACCTTTGGGCACTATCACGGGGTGCCGGTGATCGGCCTGCCAGGCAACCCGGCCTCGACCTTGGTCACATTCGGCCTGTTGACCCGCCCGTACTTGTTGCGACGCCAGGGTGTGGCAGACGTCACGCCGCTGCGTTTCGATGTGCCTGCCGGGTTCGATTGGCCCAAGGCCGGTACCCGCCGCGAGTACCTGCGCGCGCGCATCGACAACGGCCGCGTGCGCATCTACAAGAACCAGAGCTCCGGCGTGCTGCGCAGCGCTGCGTGGGCCGAGGGCCTGGTGGAGGTGCGCGAAGGCAGCACGCCGCAGCAGGGTGACAGCGTGCCGTTCATACCGCTGAGCGAACTACTTGGTTGAACGCCCCAGCCAGGCGCCGCCGGGCTGTGTGGCGTCGGCCGGCACCGACTGGGTCAGGCGCATGTGCACGTTCTCCAGTTGCTGGGCGGCCACGCTCCAGTCGTGGCGCTGCCGGGCGAACTGGCGGCCGGCTTCGCTCAGCTGGCACATGCGCCAGGGCTGGTTGAGCAGTTGGGTGATCAGCAGCGCCAATTGGCCGCCGTCATCGCTGCCCAGGTAATGCTCGCCATTGTTCACGGCCAGCCCGGACACGCCCTTGCCGGTGGTGATGACCGGCAAACCGGCGGCCATGGCTTCGAGGATCTTTACCTTGGAGCCACCGGCGTAACGCAAGGGGGCAAAGAACAGCGCCGAGCGCCGCTGCAGTTCGCGCAGGTCTGGGCGATAGCCGAGCCATTCGATGCGCGGGTCGTTCCAATGAAGCTTCCAGCTCGCCGGCATGGCATGCCCGGCGATGGCCAGGCGCACTGCCGGGTTGCTCATCCACACTTGCGGCAGGATTTCTTCCAGCGCCCACTCGATGGCTTCCAGGTTGGCACCGTACTCGAAGTTGCCAACGAACAGCAGGCGTTGGCTGTGCATGGCCGGTTTCACGTCCTGGAAGTAATCGCAATCCACACCGTTGACCACCACGTTCACCGGGCGGCCGCTGATCTGGCTGATCAGGTCGGCGTCATGCGCGCTCACCGCCACCACCTCGTTCGGCTGGCTCAATACACGTTGTTCCCACCGACGATAGCGCCAGCGGTCGAATGCGTTCAGCGGCCGCAACCATAGCGGCAGGCGGTCGTGGCAGGCGGCACCCATCACCGACTCCAAGGTATGCTCGCTGAGCATGTAGGGCAGGCCCCGGGCTTGCAGGGCTTTCTCGAAGGGCTGGAAACCATAGCTGTGTTCGATCTGGATGACGTCCCAGGGTTCGTCCAGCAGTTGTTCGAAACGATGCCGCAGGCACGGCGCCAGCCCGTTGATGATTGCGCGCATGGGGTAATCGATGATCGGCGAGGCCAGCAGGTTCAGCGGGCTGTGCAGCGCGCGGCGGGGCAGCACGATCAGGCGCTCGACCAGTGGCTCCAGCGCTTCGCGGGTGGCATCGTTCAGCGGGATCTTTGACTGCACCAGCAAGGTGATCCGGTGGCCGTGTTGCGCAAGGGCGCGCAACAGGTGGTATTGCCGGGTCTTGCTGCCGCTGGTGGTGGGCCAGGGCAGGTAGGGCAGTGTCCAGAGTATGCGCATGAGCCGGAATCCTCGCCAAAAACCGCAGACAACAAACGCGCCCGCTGGTAGCTAGCCATGTGCTGCTGCCGGGACACGCCCTTTCTTTTGAGTAAAGCTCACCTTGTCTCGTTCGCCGGGGTCCGTTGCAGCCGTAGTGCCAGCGCTCAACGACAAAAAAACGCTGACGCAAAGTCAAAAAACTGGCGACACTCAAAAGTTTAAAGAGGAAAAGCCAATTACTTGTCGATGATGCGCTCGAGCAGCAAAGCTTTCAATGCCGTTCGGATTATTCTGGCGTTTTGCTCAGGCAGATCGCTCGCCCAGACGTTTTATTACCTGAGCCATGCAGCATTCCTGCACTGACTGTGGTCGAGATTTGCAATGATCGATCCCCAGGGAGAAGCGCGATGCGCAAGGCGATAGTGATCCTGCATGGCAAGCAGGCGATGAACGAAGAGGTACGCAAAGCCGTGCTCGCCCAGCGCGAGCGGGGCTGGACCGTGGATGTGCGGGTTACCTGGGAGGCGGGTGATGCGCAGCGGCTGGTCGCCGAGGCGCTGGCGGCCGGTTATACGCATGTGGTCGCCGGGGGCGGCGATGGCACCTTGCGTGACGTGGCCGAAGCCATGGGGCATGCTCGCACCGAGGCCAGCCTGGCATTGCTGCCGCTGGGCACCGCCAACGATTTTGCCAAGGCTGCGGGCGTTTCACTGGAGCCGGCCGAGGCGTTGGCCCTGCTGGACCAGCCAGCTCGGCCGATCGACCTGGGGCGGGTTGGCGACCAGCTGTTCCTGAACATGGCCACCGGCGGCTTTGGCAGCCAGGTCACCGCCAACACCTCCGAGGACTTGAAGAAGGTATTGGGTGCCGCGGCCTACCTGTTTACCGGGCTGTCACGCTTCAGCGAGCTGCAGGCCGCATCGGTGGAGCTGACGGGCCCAGGCTTCCACTGGCAAGGCGACTTGCTGGCGCTGGGTATCGGCAACGGTCGTCAGGCCGGTGGCGGGCAGGTGTTGTGTGGGGAGGCGGTGGTGGATGACGGCTTGCTTGACGTCGCCATATTGCCGGCGCCGCAGGAAGTGGTAGGGGCGCTGCGTGATCTGCTGGCGGGGGAGGGGTTGTTCGTCCGCGCGCGCTTGCCGTGGGTTGAAATCAAAAGCTCCCAAGGCCTGGATATCAACCTGGATGGCGAGCCTTTGCAGGGTGACAGTCTGCGTTTCGAATCCCTACCCGCCGCGCTGCGCCTGCATTTGCCGCCCGATTCAGCGCTGCTCAGTCGTCCAGGCGAATGATTTTCTCGCGCACGGCAAACAGTACTAGGCCTGCAACGTCATGGATCTGCAGGCGCTTCATGATTTGTGAGCGATGGGTTTCAACGGTTTTGATCGACAGGCCCAGGCCAGTGGCAATCTCACGGGTGGATTTGCCGCGCACGATCAGGCGCAGGATTTCCAGCTGCCGAGCAGTCAGGTTGTGGCGGTCTACATTGGGCTGCTTGCCGTGCTGCGCCCGCATCAGCGCCTGGTTGATCACGGTGTGGGCGATGGCCGGGCTCAGGTAGCGCTCACCGCTGCGCAAGGCGGCCAGGGCCTGCTCCAGTTCGGTGGCGGTGGCGTCCTTGAGCAGGTAACCATGGGCACCGCTTTCCAGGGCCCGCATGATCAGGTCAGGGTCGGTGTGCATGGACAGGATCAGCACCTTGCAGGTGTTGCCGGTGGCGCGCAGCTGGGTGAGGGCGTCCAGGCCGCTGGTCGAGCGCATGGAAATATCCAGCAGGACCATATCGGGCGCCAGCTGCTGAGCCTGTTCGAGCAACTGGTCGCCATCTTCGGCTTCGCCCACCACGGTGTAGCCGGGAATGTCGGATACCAGGGCGCGAACGCCGGCTCGGATCAGCGAGTGGTCATCTACCAGCAACAGTCTGCAAGTCATGGGGAAACAGGGGTCCTGGCGCGTTCATGGGTGCGCGGCGGCCACGGGAACAAGACCTCGATCCGCGTGCCCATGCCGAGCTGGCTGGTAATTTCCAGGCTGCCTTGCAGAGCAGTGGCGCGTTCCTGCATGCCGGCCATGCCGCGTTGGCCGGCTTCGGCCGGATTGGCAGCAGGCATGAAGCCCTGCCCGTCGTCCTGAATCGACAGGGCCAGGCCGACGGGGCTGCGCTGCAGGCGGATGGTCAGGTTACGCGCTTGCGCATGGCGCAGGATGTTGGTGACGGCTTCTTGCGTGATGCGAAAGGCCGCCATGGCCACGGCTTCGGAAATACCCCCCAGCCGTTGATGGCACTCCAGGCTCCAATGCACGTCGGTGTTCGCCAGCGTACGCACCAGGTGCGCACGCAGGCTGGCCTCCAGGCCAAGGCTCGCCAGTTGCCGTGGGTTGAGAATGGCAGACACATCGCGCACCTTGCCCAAAGTGTCTTCAAGCGTGCCGCGCAAAGTGCCGCAGTGTGCCTGCAGGTCGCTCGGTAGCCGCCGTTGCAACCAGCCCACCTGCATCGTGGCGGCAGTGAGCAGTTGGCCAATGTCGTCATGCAGCTCACGGCTAAGGTGTTGACGCTCGCTTTCCTGAACCTTGAGCATGCGATCGGCCAACTCCGCCGGGCGAAGGCTGATTGACCTGGCGTCATGGCTCAACTGCCAGCCAACCCCGAGCATCGCCGCCAGTTGCAGCAGCAACAGGCTGGCCGGCATCGCCTGCCCGCCGATGAACAAGCAAAGATTGCCAGCCAGGGATGCCACGCACAGCAATGCAGTCGCCCAGCGCAGCAAGCTGGCGCGTGAACGGCAACGCAGAGGGATCTTCAAGCGTGGGAGCATAAATGGGAAGCCACTGAAGTCTTGCTGATGGGGGCCTTGAACATGTCTTGCCAAAGGCTTTGGCGTGGTGTTTTCAACAATCTCCGAGCGTGCGTCGAGGCGATCCATATACCGGTGGCCGATGATTGTTAGTGCGCATGTTAACACTTCAAGATGCGTCGGTCGCGGCTGGGTAATGCTTTGAAACCTAGGGATTTCCGGGCCGATCACGGCGGTTCTATGCCTGCGCTAAATAGCTAATTGCTATCATTGGTTCCGGTCTTGAGACATACCCCGTTCAACTTGCGCGCTGGCAGGCAAGTGCTCGCACCTCAAACTTAACAAGTTCATCCATTTCGGATTGCATGACGCGGTTAGTTGCAGGTTGCTATCCCGCTAGTGCGCCCGGCTTGCTCTGTAGGCTGTGCCCTGGGCGGCGGGTGCAGGGGGGTGAACGCATTCGTCGCCACTGTGCTGACAAGGCGCACACGTTTGCGGCAGTGGCTGGCCCAGCGCGCTTGCCAACTCGGTCAGCAACGCTACTTGCTCCGTCGCATCGAGGGCCAGGCGCCCGGTTTGCAGGTCCAGCAGCTCGACTTGCCAGGCCAACAGGGTGAGGCAGGCCCCCAGGGCGGGCAAGGCTTCATTGGGCAGGTGCTGGTGCTGGCAGGCTGGGGCCAGCAGTTGCTGCAGGGCAGTGGTGTAGTGCGCGACTTCGACCAGCCCCAGGCCGCTGGCACGCCGGGCAAGGGTATCGAGGGTATTGCTCAGGCAGAGGCAGGCGTCGGCGTCATTGGCGATCAGTTGCAGGTGCTGCAGGCATTCCTGAGACTGGGTCAGCAAGACCTGCGCATCCAGCAGAAACTCCTGCAGCGCGCTGCTGTTGGCGGCTGTGCTGTCCATCATGAGGCTCCGGCGTGCACGGCGGGAGCGGGGGATGGCAAAGCCATGTCGGTCGCTAGCAAAAGCCTGACTCCATTCATGCAGTGAGAATGGCGTCACATTAATGGCTAAAGGATATCGCGCAAATCAGGTTACACCCGATTGCTTCTAGGGGTTTCCCTGATGGCGGCCTAGGGTGCGACAGGGTGCCCAAGCACTGGATCCAAGCTGGGATGTCCGCAGTAAAGCATGATGGTAATGTGATATCAATTGCCTGCGCGGCATTTTCATACATGGGTCAAGCTGCGCTGCAAACCGCCGATACAGGGTGGATGATTTCACATTTTTCGACTCAAGCCTGGGGGCTTTCCAATGGCCGGCATTCTCGACACGGTAGACCAACGTACGCAACTGGTAGGTGAGAACCGCCTGGAAATCCTGATGTTTCGCCTGGCTGGCCGCCAGCTGTTCGCGATCAACGTGTTCAAGGTGCAGGAAGTGCTGCAACTGCCCAAGCTGACCTTGATGCCGCAGCGTCACCCGTTCGTCTGTGGCGTGGTCAACTTGCGCGGGCAAACCCTGCCGGTGATCGACCTGTCCCAGGCGATCGGCATGCGCCCGCTGACGCCTGGGCCAGACAGCACGATCATCGTCACCGAGTACAACCGTTCGGTGCAGGCATTTCTGGTGGGCGGGGTTGATCGCATCGTCAACATGAACTGGGAAGCCATCCTGCCACCGCCCTCCAGTGCCGGCCGCCAGCATTACCTGACCGCCATCACCAAGGTGGACGAGCAACTGGTGGAAGTGATCGACGTGGAAAAGGTGTTGGCCGAGATCGTGCCGTACAACGCCAAGGTGTCCAACGACAAGCTTGCCGACCCGGTACTGGCGCGTGCCCGTGGCCGGGAGGTGCTACTGGTGGACGACTCCAGCGTGGCCTTGGCGCAGTTGCGTGACACCCTGTCGCAATTGGGGGTGAAACTGCATGTGGCCAGCGATGGCCTGAAGGCGCTGCGCATGCTCAAGGGTTGGGCCGATGCCGGCGAAGATGTGTGCGAGAAGCTGCTGATGGTATTTACCGATGCAGAAATGCCTGAAATGGATGGTTACCGGCTGACCACGGAAATCCGCAGCGATGCGCGCCTGCGCAAGCTTTACGTGGTGCTGCACACGTCGTTGTCGGGCAGCTTCAATGAGTCGATGGTCAAGAAAGTCGGCTGTGACAATTTCCTCTCCAAGTTCCAACCTGATCGCCTGGTCGATGTGGTCAAGCAGCGCCTGCTGTTGAACACAACCGCTGCGTGATCCCAGCGCCTGCCGGGTATAAGCTGGGCTTTTGCATGGCACGAGGCAGGCAGGGATGTTTCTGAGTGAGTTGTATCGGTACCCGGTGAAGTCGGGGCAGGCGCAATGCCTGCAGGCTTCGGCGGTGGATCATCTGGGGCTGCGGGGTGATCGACGCTGGATGGTGGTCGAGGAAGGCAACGGCCGCTTCCTTACCCAGCGCGCCTGGCCGCAGCTCAGCCAGTTGAAGGCGCGCGATGATGAGGCCGGGGCGCTGCTGCTGGAGGCGCCGGGGCAAGCCGTGTTGAGGGTGGCGCTGCCTGGCGCTGATGAGGGCTTGCGCGGTGTGACCCTCTGGCGTGACACATTCCGTGTGCCGGATGCCGGCGACGAGGCGGCAGCCTGGTTGTCGCAGATGCTCGGCAAGCCGGTGCGTCTGGTCTACTGCCCGGAGCAGCGGGCGCGTTACCTGCCCAGTGGTTATGGTTTGATCAGTGACCGGGCGGCGTTCCCCGATGGGTTCCCGTTGCTGCTGATTGGCCAGGGCTCGCTGGATGAGCTGAACAGGCGCATAGGCCGCCCCATGGAGATGCTGCGTTTTCGCCCCAACCTGGTGGTGCAGGGTGCAGCGCCTTTTGCCGAGGATGGCTGGAAGCGGATTCGTATCGGCACGTTGCAGTTTCGTGTGCTCAAGCCCAGCGTACGGTGCATCTTCACCACGCTTGACCCGGCGACCGGGCAGCGCAGCCCGGACCGTGAACCACTGACCACGTTAAGGACCTTCCGCGAAAAGGAGGGGGATATCCTGTTCGGGCAAAACCTGGCGGTGGAGGGCACTGGCCGGGTTGAAGTGGGGATGGAAGTCGAAGTGCTGGAGTAGCGTTTACCAGCCAATGCTCTTCGCGGGTTTGCCCCGCGAAGAGCATTGGCGGTTTCACATGTCGTCGAAATACCGCTCGTGCCAATCCACCAACGGCTGAGGTGAGTTGAGCTTCTGCCCGTAGATCACCGAATACGACAGCACGTTCTGTACGTACTGGCGGGTTTCGTCGAACGGGATCGATTCCACCCACACATCGAAGCTCAGGTGCTTGGCGCCCTTGAGCCACTGGCGTACGCGCCCGGGGCCGGCGTTGTACGCCGCCGAGGCCAGTACGCGGTTGCCGTTGAACTGGCTGTGCACCTGGCTCAGGTAGGCGGCACCGAGCTGGATGTTCTTGTCTGGGTTGAACACCTGCTGTGGCGATGCCAACGGAATGCTGAACTTGCGCGCGGTTTCCTTGGCCGTGGCCGGCATCAACTGCATCAGGCCGCTGGCGCCGACGCTGGAGCGTGCATCTTCCATGAACGCGCTTTCCTGACGCGTGATGGCGAACACCCAGCTCGAATGCAGCCCACGTACCTTGGCCTCGCGTACCAGGGTGTCGCGGTGGGCCATCGGGAAGCGGATGTCCAGGTCATCCCAGTACTGGGCCTGGCTGATGGTGCGGATGGCCGGGAAGTACCAGCGCAAGTCGTAGGCCAGGCGCGCCTGGGCAACCATTTCATCGCGGTTGAAGTGGCGGCTGACGTGGTACCACTCGCGGCGCCCTTCGACTATCTGGCCGCGGGCGTGGAATTCCAGCGCACGCTGGACGCCCGGGGTGTTGCGCACTTTGTTGACCAGTTGCGGGCTCAGCACCAGCGGCCGGTTGTTCAGCTGATAAGGCGTTTGCGCACGGTCGGCAGCGAGGAAGCCATAGAAATCACGCTCCCGCGCCACGGTCTTGTACAGCAGGGGTATTTGCGGGTTGTTCGGCTGTGCCAGCTCCAGGCTGCGCGCCTGCCAGTACTTCCAGCGGTTGCTGCTGGCCAGGTCTTGCGGCAAGCGTTTGGTCAGCTCGTAGGCATCTTCCCAGCGGCCCAGGCGTAGCAGCAGGCGCATGCGCCATTCACTGACGGTGTTGTCGCGCAGCTCCGGGTCGTAGCGGGTCATCAGGTCGAGGGCGCGCGGGTCGTAGCGACGCGCCAGGGTCAGGCCGATCTCGCGGGCGATGGCGACTTTCTCGTCGCGGGAGAAGTGCATGCGCTGCGCGTAGTCGTCGAGCAGCGCCATGGCACGCTCCGGGTCCTGGCGGGCCAGGCGGCGCAGGCCGAGGCTGACCACGTCGGACATGGCTTCGTTGACCGGGGAGAAACGCGATGGCTGGTTGAGCAGCTCAGGCTTTTGCGCCACATCCACCAGCAGGCGGCCTTGCGGGGCAAGGGTGGTCAGGGAATTGACCAGGTTGTTGGCCAGGGCATAGTTGCGTGCCTGGGCTGCCAGCTTGGCGCGGTTCCAGCGTTTGGCCTCGGTGAGCTGGCCTTCGGCGGCCCACATGGCAAACAGGGTGTCGCAGGCGGCCGGTTGCGACTTGCCCACGTTCCACAGTTTCTCGGCGCTGGCATAGCCTTCGGCACGCTGGCCGTGGCTCAACTGGTACTGGCCATTGAGGCAGTCCAGCTCGGTGAAGTTGAGCTTGGGGTCATAGTACTTGACGAAGGTGTTCCACTCGCCGCGCTCGGCCAGCCAGCGCAACCAGCGCAGTTTCATCCAGTTGGCCTGGGGCAGGTCGCCGTGCTTGGCCAGGAAGGCTTCGATTTCCTCGTTGCTGGCGCTTTTCAGGCGCGCGGTGAGTTCGTCGTAGGCCAGGTAAGGCGTCAGCGGGTAGTCGCGCAAGGCCTGGGAGTAGCGCAGGTAGGGGCCTTTGTCGCCTTTGGCCAGCGCACGCTTGGCCTCGTCGTAGTATTGGCGTTGCTGAGAAAGGTCGATGGCCTGCGCCGCGCTGGCGGTGGCGGCGGTAAGCAGCAGGCAGGAGGCAATCTGTAACAGGCGGCTGCGCATGATACGTCCGGGCAGTTGAACCATGGGAAAGTGACGGCGAAGCCAGCACTGTTGGGAGCAATTGCCTTAGCTTAGCCGTTTGCCGGCAGCGGGTGAAAGCACTGTGCTTGTATCAAGGCGTTAAGTTCGACCGGATGTCGTAATGCCCGGGCGTTGCGGTCAACTTAATGCCGGAACGAGCCAACTCAGGTAGAATGCGCGCCCGCTTTCTGGAGACAAACATGACCCTGCTCAAATTCAGCGATGTGTCCCTCGCATTCGGCGCGATGCCGCTGCTGGACAAAGTGTCCTGGCAGATCGCTCGTGGCGAGCGGGTGTGCATCATCGGCCGTAACGGCACCGGCAAATCGAGCATGCTGCGCCTGGTCAAGGGCGAGCAGAAGGGCGACGACGGTGATATCTGGCGCGCCCCTGGCCTGAAGATCGGCGAACTGCCGCAGGAGCTGCCGGTCGCCGACGAGCGCACGGTGTTCGACGTGGTTGCCGCGGGCCTGGATGGCGTTGGCGAGTTGCTGGCGCAATTCCACCACCTCAGCCAGAACATCCAGGGCGACGACGACCTGGACAAGCTCATGCACGTTCAGCACGAGCTCGAAGCCCGTGACGGCTGGCGCCTGCAGCAGGTGGTGGAAAGCACCCTGAGCCGCTTGCAACTGCCGGCCGACAAGACCCTGGCCGAGCTGTCCGGTGGCTGGCGCCGCCGTGTGCTGCTGGCCCAGGCGCTGGTGTCGGAGCCCGATCTGCTGCTGCTCGACGAGCCCACCAACCACCTGGACATCGGTGCCATTGCGTGGCTCGAAGAGGCCCTGCGCGGCTTCAACGGCGCCGTGCTGTTCATCACCCACGACCGTTCTTTCCTGCAGAACCTGGCCACCCGCATCCTCGAACTGGACCGCGGTGGGCTGATCGACTGGAACGGCGACTACGCCAGCTTCCTGGTGCACAAAGAGGCCGCGCTGGCTGCCGAAGAAACCGCCAACGCGCTGTTCGACAAGCGCCTGGCGCAGGAAGAAGTGTGGATTCGCCAGGGCATCAAGGCCCGCCGCACCCGTAACGAAGGGCGTGTGCGTGCGCTCAAGGCGCTGCGCGTGGAGCGCGGGGAGCGCCGTGAGCGCCAGGGCAAGGCCAACATCCAGATCGAAGCGGCAGACAAGTCCGGCAAGCAGGTCATGGTGCTGGAGAACGTCAGCTTCCGTCACCCTGAAGGGCCGATGCTGGTCAAGGACTTCTCCATGGTCCTGCAGCGCCAGGACCGTATTGGCCTGCTGGGTGCCAACGGCACCGGCAAGACCACGTTGCTCAAGCTGATGCTCGGGGACCTCGAGCCTACCTCGGGCAAGGTCGAGCGTGGCACCAAGCTGGAAGTGGCCTACTTCGACCAGATGCGCCACCAGCTCGATCTGGAAAAGACCGTGATCGACAACCTGGCCGAAGGCCGCGATTTCATCGAGATCGACGGCCAGAACCGTCACGTGCTCAGCTACCTCGGCGATTTCCTGTTCAGCCCGCAGCGTGCCCGCACGCCGGTCAAGGCGCTGTCGGGTGGCGAGCGTGCGCGCCTGTTGCTGGCCAAGCTGTTCAGCAAACCGGCCAACCTGCTGGTACTGGACGAACCGACCAACGACCTCGACGTCGAGACCCTCGAGCTGCTGGAAGAAGTACTGTCCAACTACAAGGGCACCGTGCTGATGGTCAGCCACGACCGGGCCTTCCTCGACAACGTCGTCACCAGCACCCTGGTGTTCGAAGGCGAGGGCAAGGTACGCGAGTATGTCGGTGGCTATGAGGACTGGATTCGCCAGGGCGGTTCGCCGCGCCTGTTGGGCGTGACCGAGAGCAAGGGCGGCAAGTCCGAGCTCAACACCGCAGTTGTCCAGAAGCAGGAGGTGCAAGCCGAACCTGCGCCAGTGGCAGCGGTGGCCGATGCCTCGAAGAAAAAGCTCAGCTACAAGCTGCAACGCGAGCTGGAGATGCTGCCAGGGCAGATCGACGCGGTCGAACAGCGCATGGCGGTGGCGCAGGAAGAGGTCAACGCACCGGGCTTCTATCAGCGGCCTATCGAGGAAACCTCGGCGGTGCTGGCCAAGCTCGAGCAGATGCAGGGTGAGCTGGATACCCTGGTAGAGCGCTGGGCTGAGCTGGAAGGCTGATCAGTCCTGCCCTCATCGCCGGCAAGCCGGCTCCCACAGGCTGCCACTGTTCTCAAGAGCAGTGCCAACCCCTATGGGAGCCGGCTTGCCGGCGATGAGGCCGGGCCTGGCTACATCATTCTTTCTTCTGCAGCCGCACCGCCAGCACATCGCACGGCGCGCCATGCAGCACGTCATTGGCCGTTGAGCCCAGCAGCAATGCCAGCCCGTGCCGGCCATGGCTGCCGACCACGATCAGGTCGCACTTCTGGTCCTTGGCCAGTTGGTGGATTTCCTGACGCGGCTGGCCGTAGGTCAGGTGCGAGTCGCCACGGTTGATCTCAGGGTACTTGTTGAACAGGCGGTCCATGCGCTCCTTGGCCTGGTCGAACTGCTGCTGTTGCAGCTGCGACAGGTCCATTGGCACGTCACCGCCGAAGGCCATGGCCATGGGTTCGACGATATGCACCAGCGAGACCTTGGCGCCTGTAGGCTCGGCGAGCTTCATGGCACGTTTGATCACCGGGTCGCACTCTTCGGTAAGGTCGACGGCGACCAGAAGATGTTCGTAGGGCATGAGCTGTACTCCTGACAATCGCGATAGTAGAAGTATGGTCGCTTTCGAGCGGGTCTTCCGTGAAACCGAGTAACCCGCTCATTTGCAACGCTTTATGGGATCTACAGATATGACGGTATTGCTGGTGGTGTCAATCCTGGCGGTGATTCTCAGCCCGTTTGCCTGGCTGCGCCAGTCGCGCAAACAGGGTGAGCAGATGAGCTTGCGCCTGGAGGCGCGGCGCATGGGGTTGGCCATGCAGCTGGCGCCGCAGCAGTGGCCGCACTGGCTGGAGCATGAGCCGCCGAGCCCGTGCCCGCAGTATCACCGCGGGCGCCGGCGGGGGCGGGAGGACAGCTGGTGCTACTGGCAGGTCAGCCCGGGCGTGTGGTGCAACCAGTGGCGTGAAGCGTGCGAGGAGCCGCGCCTGAACGAGGTGTTCGCGCGGCTGCCGGCCACCGTCTACAAGGTCGAAGCCGACACGCGCATGATTGCCCTGTACTGGAGTGAGCGTGGCGATAAATCTGTGTTGCAGGATATTGCCCACGCCTTCGAAGCCCTCGCTTAAGCCCCTATCACGACAAAGCGGCAACCTGGCAGCACCCCATGAAGGGCGGTGTCAGGTTGCCGCTTTGTCGTTTCTGCTGCGCAGAAAAGGCCAGGCAGGCCGGGAATTTCTTCAAGCCAGTCGCAGTGTAGCCAGCCTGCGGCGCCGTGCATGAAAAAATGCAGCGCCCCGCGATATTTGTGGTCAATCGCTGACATGAATGATCGGCGATCACGCTCATCATGCTTTGCCCCCGGACGATACAAAATGACCGGAAAGTCGCGTTTTAACCCCGCTTGCGAGCATTTGACAACGCCGACCTTTTCGGAGAATGTGTGCATACCCAAATCAAACGGGCGTATGAATTGAGCGTTTGTATGTCACATCGCTCATTCATGCTCCCGACTAGCGCGCTGACGGGTGTGCCTGGGCAAGAGCAGCGAATGGCTGCTTTCCACCAGCGATCGGCGTGTACAGTTCAGCTTCCATATCGTGGAGATCAGTTGATGATTTACGAAGGTAAAGCCATCACGGTTAAGGCTCTTGAAAGCGGCATCGTCGAACTGAAGTTCGACCTCAAGGGTGAGTCCGTCAACAAGTTCAATCGCCTGACCCTGGACGAGCTGCGCCAGGCCGTCGACGCCATCAAGGCCGACGCCTCGGTGAAGGGTGTGATCGTCAGCAGTGGCAAGGACGTATTCATCGTCGGCGCCGACATCACCGAATTCGTCGACAATTTCAAGCTGCCCGAGGCCGAGCTGGTTGCCGGCAACCTGGAAGCCAACCGCATCTTCAACGCGTTCGAAGACCTCGAATTGCCGACCGTTGCCGCGATCAACGGCATCGCCCTGGGCGGTGGTCTGGAAATGTGCCTGGCCGCTGACTACCGCGTCATGTCCAGCACCGCGAAAATCGGCCTGCCAGAAGTCAAGTTGGGTATCTACCCAGGCTTCGGCGGTACCGTGCGCCTGCCGCGCCTGATTGGCTCGGACAACGCCATCGAGTGGATTGCCGCTGGCAAGGAAAACCTTGCCGAAGACGCCCTCAAGGTCGGCGCCGTCGACGCCGTTGTCGCCCCTGAGCTGTTGCAGGCCGGCGCCCTGGACCTGATCAAGCGCGCCATCAGCGGCGAGCTTGACTACAAGGCCAAGCGCCAGCCCAAGCTGGAAAAACTCAAGCTCAATGCCATCGAGCAGATGATGGCCTTCGAGACCGCCAAGGGCTTCGTTGCAGGCCAGGCCGGCCCGAACTACCCGGCCCCGGTCGAAGCCATCAAGAGCATCCAGAAGGCCGCCAATTTCGGCCGTGACAAGGCACTGGAAGTCGAGGCCGCAGGCTTTGCCAAGCTGGCCAAGACTTCGGTTGCCGAAAGCCTGATCGGCCTGTTCCTGAATGATCAGGAGCTCAAGCGCAAGGCCAAGGCCCACGACGAAATCGCTCGCGACGTGAAGCAGGCTGCCGTGCTCGGCGCCGGCATCATGGGCGGCGGTATCGCCTACCAGTCGGCGGTCAAGGGCACGCCGATCCTGATGAAGGACATTCGTGAAGATGCCATTCAGCTTGGCCTTAACGAGGCCTCCAAGCTGCTGGGCAATCGTGTCGAAAAAGGCCGCCTGACGCCGGCAAAGATGGCCGAAGCGCTCAACGCCATTCGCCCGACCCTGTCCTACGGTGATTTCGGCAACGTCGACATCGTCGTCGAGGCTGTGGTCGAGAACCCGAAGGTCAAGCAAGCCGTGCTGGCGGAAGTGGAAGGCCAGGTGAAAGAGGATGCGATCCTTGCCTCCAACACGTCGACCATCTCCATCAACCTGCTGGCAAAAGCGCTCAAACGCCCGGAAAACTTCGTTGGCATGCACTTCTTCAACCCGGTGCACATGATGCCGCTGGTGGAAGTCATCCGTGGCGAGAAGTCCAGTGAAGTGGCGGTCGCCACCACCGTGGCTTACGCCAAGAAAATGGGCAAGAACCCGATCGTCGTCAACGACTGCCCGGGCTTTTTGGTCAACCGCGTGCTGTTCCCGTACTTCGGTGGTTTCGCCAAGCTGGTCAGTGCCGGTGTCGACTTCGTGCGCATCGACAAGGTCATGGAAAAATTCGGCTGGCCGATGGGCCCGGCCTACCTGATGGACGTGGTCGGCATCGACACCGGCCACCATGGCCGTGACGTGATGGCTGACGGCTTCCCGGACCGTATGAAGGACGAGCGCCGCTCGGCTGTCGACGCGTTGTACGAGGCCAATCGCCTGGGCCAGAAGAACGGCAAGGGCTTCTACGCCTACGAGACCGACAAGCGTGGTAAGCCCAAGAAAGTCTTCGACGCCACCGTGCTCGACGTGCTCAAGCCGATCGTCTTCGAGCAGCGTGAAGTCACCGACGAAGACATCATCAACTGGATGATGGTGCCGCTGTGCCTGGAGACCGTGCGCTGCCTGGAAGATGGCATCGTTGAAACCGCTGCCGAAGCGGACATGGGCCTGGTCTACGGCATTGGTTTCCCTCCGTTCCGCGGTGGTGCGCTGCGTTACATCGATTCGATCGGTGTGGCTGAATTTGTCGCCCTGGCCGACCAGTACGCTGACCTGGGGCCGCTGTACCACCCGACCGCGAAGCTGCGCGAAATGGCCAAGAACGGCCAGCGCTTCTTCAACTGAGCGGCCAACGAGTTAGAGCGAGAATATTGATATGAGCCTGAATCCAAGAGACGTGGTGATTGTCGACTTCGGTCGCACGCCGATGGGCCGCTCCAAGGGTGGCATGCACCGCAACACCCGTGCCGAAGACATGTCGGCGCACCTGATCAGCAAGCTGCTCGAGCGCAACGGCAAGGTCGACCCGAAAGAGGTCGAGGACGTGATCTGGGGCTGCGTCAACCAGACCCTGGAGCAGGGCTGGAACATCGCCCGCATGGCCTCGCTGATGACCCAGATCCCGCACACCTCCGCCGCGCAAACCGTCAGCCGCCTGTGCGGTTCGTCGATGAGCGCGCTGCACACTGCCGCCCAGGCCATCATGACCGGCAACGGCGATGTGTTCGTGGTCGGTGGTGTCGAGCACATGGGCCACGTCAGCATGATGCATGGCGTCGACCCCAACCCGCACATGTCGTTGCACGCTGCCAAGGCTTCCGGGATGATGGGCCTGACTGCCGAGATGCTCGGCAAAATGCATGGCATCACCCGCGAACAGCAAGACCTGTTTGGCGTGCGTTCGCACCAGCTGGCCCACAAGGCCACGGTCGAAGGCAAGTTCAAGGATGAGATCATCCCGATGCAGGGTTACGACGAGAACGGCTTCCTGAAAGTCTTCGACTTCGACGAAACCATTCGCCCGGAAACCACCCTTGAAGGCCTGGCATCGCTCAAGCCGGCATTCAACCCCAAGGGTGGTACCGTGACTGCCGGTACTTCGTCGCAGATTACCGACGGCGCCTCGTGCATGATCGTCATGTCCGGCCAGCGCGCAATGGACCTCGGCATCCAGCCGCTGGCTGTGATCCGTTCCATGGCAGTGGCCGGCGTTGATCCGGCAATCATGGGCTACGGGCCGGTGCCGGCAACCCAGAAAGCGCTCAAGCGCGCCGGTTTGACCATGGCCGACATCGACTTCATCGAGCTCAACGAAGCCTTTGCCGCACAGGCCCTGCCAGTGCTCAAAGATTTGAAAGTGCTCGACAAGATGGATGAGAAGGTTAACCTGCACGGCGGCGCCATTGCTCTGGGCCACCCGTTCGGTTGCTCCGGTGCACGGATTTCCGGCACCCTGCTCAACGTCATGAAGCAGAATGGCGGTACCTTGGGTGTCGCCACCATGTGTGTCGGCCTCGGCCAGGGCATCACCACGGTCTTCGAACGCGTCTGATCGCGTTGCAAGGCAGCAGCCGGGGCCCTGTGCCCCGGTTTTTGTTTTTTACAGAATTTGTTTCAAGAGGGAAGGCGACATGCAGATACAGCCAGGCGTATACCGGCATTACAAAGGGCCTGAGTACCGTGTCTTCAGTGTTGCGCGGCACTCCGAGAGCGAAGAGTGGATGGTCTTCTACCAATGCCTGTATGGTGATTACAGCTTCTGGGTACGACCCCTTTCGATGTTCCAGGAGTCCGTCGAGGTTGACGGCGAGCAGGTGCCACGCTTTGCTTTGGTCAAGGCCGAAGAGGGGCTTGCAGAGTTGTCTGGCAAGTCGCCGGCATGAACGACCGCGCTTGACCTCACAGTTTCGCCACTATATATAGCGGTGCCGCGTCTGGCACCTGACGCGTTTTTCATCTTCAGATTCAGGAATACTCCGATCCATGGGCAAATCGCTGGTCATTGTGGAATCCCCGGCCAAGGCCAAGACCATCAACAAGTACCTGGGCAACCAGTACGTGGTGAAGTCGAGTATCGGCCACATCCGTGACCTCCCCACCAGCGGTTCGGCCAGCGCCAGCAAAGAGCCGGCTGCCAAGCGGGGCAAGGCTGCGGGTGAGGCTCCGGCCCTGTCGCCAAAAGAAAAGGCCCGTCGCCAGCTGGTGGCGCGCATGGGCGTCGACCCCGATCACGGTTGGAAGGCCAAATACGAGATCCTGCCTGGCAAGGAAAAGGTGATCGAAGAGCTGCGCCGCCTGGCCAAAGATGCTGACACCATCTATCTCGCAACCGACTTGGATCGCGAGGGGGAAGCCATTGCCTGGCACCTGCGCGAAGCCATCGGTGGCGACGACACCCGCTACAAGCGCGTGGTGTTCAACGAAATCACCAAAAAGGCCATCCAGGAAGCGTTCTCGCAACCCGGCGAGCTGGACATCCATCGCGTCAACGCCCAGCAGGCGCGGCGCTTCCTTGACCGTGTGGTGGGCTACATGGTCTCGCCGCTGCTGTGGGCCAAGATTGCCCGTGGCTTGTCGGCCGGGCGTGTGCAGTCGGTGGCGGTGAAGCTGGTGGTCGAGCGTGAGCGCGAAATCCGCGCCTTCATCCCGGAAGAATACTGGGAAGTGCACGCCGACCTGGGCACCGCCAAAAACGCCAAGGTGCGTTTCGAGGTGGCACGCGAGAAGGGTGAAGCCTTCAAGCCGCTCAACGAAGCCCAGGCCATGGCCGCGCTGGAAAAGCTCAAGGCTTCCAGCTACACCGTGCTCAAGCGTGAAGACCGCCCGACCAGCAGCAAGCCGTCGGCACCGTTCATCACCTCCACCCTGCAGCAGGCGGCGAGCAACCGGCTGGGCTTCGGGGTGAAGAAGACCATGATGATGGCCCAGCGTCTGTACGAAGCTGGCTACATCACCTACATGCGTACCGACTCGA
Organism: Pseudomonas sp. LFS044; assembly: GCF_047978245.1. Taxonomy (NCBI): domain Bacteria; kingdom Pseudomonadati; phylum Pseudomonadota; class Gammaproteobacteria; order Pseudomonadales; family Pseudomonadaceae; genus Pseudomonas; species Pseudomonas sp. LFS044. The sequence goes on along the minus strand of NZ_JBFPFX010000002.1, from coordinate 243,828 downwards.
CCAACCTGTCGACCGATGCCGTGGAAATGGCCCGCAGCTACATCGAAAGCGAGTTCGGCAAGCAGTACTTGCCGGAAGCGCCGCTGGTGTACGGCAGCAAAGAGGGGGCCCAGGAGGCGCACGAAGCGATTCGTCCGTCCGACGTCAACACCCACCCGACCAAGCTCAACGGCATGGAGCGTGACGCCGAGCGCCTGTACGAGCTGATCTGGCGCCAGTTCCTCGCCTGCCAGATGCCGCCGGCCCAGTACCTGTCTACCAGCGTCACCGTGGCAGCGGGCGATTTCGAGCTGCGTGCCAAAGGCCGCATTCTCAAGTTCGACGGTTACACCCGTGTTCTGCCTCAGGTCAGCAAGCCGGGCGAAGACGACGTACTGCCGGAAATGGTCCAGGGTGAAGCGCTCAAGCTGATCCAGATCGACCCGAGCCAACACTTCACCAAGCCGCCGGCGCGCTTCACCGAAGCCAGCCTGGTCAAGGAAATGGAAAAGCGTGGCATTGGCCGCCCGTCGACCTACGCGGCGATCATTTCCACCATTCAGGACCGCGGCTATGTGACGCTGCACAACCGCCGTTTCTACTCCGAGAAGATGGGCGACATCGTCACCGAGCGCCTGTCGGAAAGCTTCGCCAACCTGATGGACTACGGGTTCACCGCCGGCATGGAGGAGAATCTCGACGACGTGGCCCAAGGTGAGCGTGACTGGAAAAACGTGCTGGACGAGTTCTACGGCGACTTCAGCAAGAAGCTGCAGACGGCCGAATCCGCTGAGAACGGGATGCGCGCCAACCAGCCGACCATGACCAACATTCCGTGCAAGGAATGCGGTCGGCCGATGATGATCCGAACTGCTTCCACCGGCGTGTTCCTGGGTTGCTCGGGTTACACCCTGCCGCCGAAAGAGCGCTGCAAGGCCACCGTCAACCTAGTGCCGGGCGATGAAATCGCAGCGGATGACGAGGGTGAGTCGGAGTCGCGCGTACTGTTGGGCAAGCACCGCTGCCCAATCTGCGCCACGGCGATGGACGCCTACCTGCTCGATGAGAAGCACAAGCTGCATATCTGCGGTAACAACCCGGATTGCGTCGGCTACGAGATCGAAGAGGGCAGCTACCGCATCAAGGGCTACGAAGGGCCGAGCCTGGAGTGTGACAAGTGCGGCAGCGAAATGCAGCTCAAGACTGGCCGCTTTGGCAAGTTCTTCGGCTGTACCAACCCTGCGTGCAAGAACACCCGCAAGCTGCTCAAGAGTGGCGAAGCGGCGCCGCCGAAGATGGACAAGGTGGACATGCCGGAGCTCAAGTGCGAGAAGGTCGACGACACCTACGTGCTGCGTGACGGTGCTTCGGGGCTGTTCCTGGCTGCCAGCCAGTTCCCCAAGAACCGCGAGACTCGCGCGCCGCTGGTAATGGAAATCGTGCCGCACAAGCACGAGATCGATCCGAAGTATCACTTCCTTTGCGAAGCGCCGCAAAAAGACCCGGAGGGTCGTCCAGCGGTGATCCGTTACAGCCGCAAGACCAAGGAGCAGTACGTGCAGTCCGAGGTCGATGGCAAGCCGACCGGCTGGAAGGCCTTCTACGACGGCAACGCCTGGAAGGTGGAAGACAAGCGCTGATCGTTCAGCACTGCAAATGGGGCCGCTAGGCGGCCCATCGCCGGCAAGCCAGCTCCTACCAGGCCACGCAATACCCTGTGGTAGCCGGCAAGCCAACTCCCACCAGGACCACGCAATACTCTGTGGGAGCCGGCTTGCCGGCGATGGGTCGCACAGCGGCCCCATTTCATTGGTGACAAGCAGTCGCTGATCCCTGAAACTGCAGGTATTCGCCTTGCAGCTTCAGGGAGGTCACTCGAGATGGCCCAGGAACTCTACACCCGCACCAACCAGAAACTCTTCTTTGCCGGGCTTGCGCTCGAGTCCATGGCCAAGGCGGCAGACAGCCAGGCGATGAACGCCCAAGGCCTGGTCCAGGCTGAGCGCGAATCGGCGCTGTTCCACCTGTACGGGGCCCTGCTGGGGCTATGTCACGAGATTGGTGGCTTTTACCGCTTGCCGGTTGCGACCAGTGTCGAGCAGGCGCTTGCCGACGATGCGCTCAATGGCATCGCGATACCTGAGGTCGCCGAATTGCTGGAATTGGCCAGGCAGCGCGAAACGTGGCTGGCCCAGTTCCTCAGCGCTTATGCCGATTTGTTCCGACCACCCGTCGCGAAGAAAACTCCAAAAACCGATGTTACGCAGCCGCTGATTCAGGCCGTCAACCTCGACCAACCTGAGCAGCCTGCGCTATCGCGGGAAGAGCTGGAAAGCTGGCGCACCAACCTCAAAGGCTTGGTGAGACGATTCCGTGACGCGTTGAGTGAGTGCTGATAGCTGCGCTGGCTGGTACAATACTGGCCTTTCGCGGAGAACAGCCCTTTATGTCTACGTCTTTTCTGGAAATTGTCGAGTTGCCTGATGGCCGGATCGAACTGCGTCGTGCCGAGGACGAAGGCTCCCTGGTAACCCTGGATTTCTCGGAAGATGCCAAGGTGTTCCTGCAGGGCCAACACGTCGAAGTCGCCAAGGCGATGCTGAGTGTCGGCGTGCAGATGGCAGGTCGCCTGATGGATGGCGAGCTTGAGCGTGACGAAGGGCCGCGCGTACTTCACTGACACTGGTTTTTAATCGTGTCCAGGCAAAGCCTGAACATCAGCCGAGGCGGATGTTCAGGCTTTGTGCATTTCCGGCACTGGCGGCACGGAGCAGTTGCTGCCGCGCAGTGGCGTTAACGCTGCCCAGCCAGCTGACCACGGTGTGGCTGCGCCCCAGGCGCAAGGCTTCACAGGCGAGTTGCAACGGGCTCTGGTTGCCGCGTGGGTGCAGCAGCAGGATGCGTTCACGGTTGAGGCCGGCATCCCGCAACCAGGCCTGGGTCAGGCTGGCGGGTGGGGCTATCAGCGTCAGCCAGCGGGCCTCTTGCTCTTCGCTCAGTTCGCGCAGCACGGGTGCCAACAGGCTCTGGCAATGCTCGGGGGCGCCACGCAGGGACAGTTCACTGAACAGGTCCGGCTGGCTATTCTTGCGTGCCTGCTCACTGGCCTTCAGGCCAGGCAGTACCGGTTGAGCAAGGAACGCCTCGAAAAGCGGAAGCTGAACCTGCTGTTGTGGTTGGACGAGCTGCTGCATGACGCCTCCTGGTTCAGCGGCGAATGACGCCGACACTCAAACCCTCGATCACCAGTTCCTGATCTTTCAGGTCGACTTCGATGGGGGCGAACTCCGGGTTTTCGGCGATCAGCCAGACCTTGCTGCCCTCGCGCTTGAAGCGCTTGACGGTCACTTCATCGCCGATACGGGCGACGACGATCTGGCCGTTACGAGCCTCGCGGCAGGTGTGCACTGCCAGTAGATCGCCGTCGAAGATGCCGACATCCTTCATGCTCATGCCGTGCACGCGCAACAAGTAGTCGGCGGGCGGGTGGAAGAAGGTCGGGTTGATGTTGCACGATTGCTCGATGTGCTGCTCGGCGAGGATCGGTGCACCGGCCGCGACCCGGCCGATGATCGGCAGGCCGCTTTCTTCGGCTTTCGCTTCAAGGCCCGGAATGCGGATGCCGCGGGAAGCGCCCGGGGTCATTTCGATGGCGCCTTTGCGGGCGAGGGCCTTCAAGTGCTCCTCGGCGGCGTTGGGCGACTTGAAGCCCAGCTCCTGAGCGATCTCCGCACGCGTCGGTGGGAAGCCGTTGTCTTCGAGGCAGCGTTTGATGAAGGCCAGAATTTCGGCTTGGCGTGGCGTCAGTTTCAACATGGCAGGCGCTCTGTCTTTTTATACAGTGACTGGGATTATATACAGTACTGGATGAGCTGCAAGCTCCAAGCTGCAAGAAAAAGCGCTGTACCACCCATCTTGCTGCTTGCAGCTTCGAACCTGTGGCTTTCTAATGGCGACCGCACGGTCACTGAGCCTTGACATCATCAGGGCTGAAACGTATGTTTCAAACACCTGTTTGTTTGTCTGTCTGGCGGAGTGGTCATGGCCCAATCGGAAACCGTTGAACGCATTCTCGATGCTGCCGAGCAGCTGTTTGCGGAAAGGGGGTTTGCGGAAACCTCGTTGCGGTTGATTACCAGCAAGGCTGGGGTCAACCTGGCTGCGGTCAATTACCACTTTGGTTCCAAGAAAGCCCTGATCCAGGCGGTCTTCTCGCGCTTCCTCGGGCCGTTCTGCGCCAGCCTCGAGCGCGAGTTGGAGCGGCGTCAGGCCAAGCCCGAACAAAAGCCCAGCCTCGAAGAACTGCTGGAAATGCTCGTGGACCAGGCGCTGGTGGTGCAGCCGCGCAGCAATAATGACCTGTCGATCTTCATGCGCCTGTTGGGCCTGGCCTTCAGCCAGAGCCAGGGGCATCTGCGGCGCTACCTGGAAGACATGTACGGCAAGGTGTTCCGCCGCTACATGCTGTTGGTCAACGAAGCCGCACCGCGCATTCCGCCGCTTGAGTTGTTCTGGCGCGTGCACTTCATGCTCGGTGCGGCGGCGTTCAGCATGTCCGGCATCAAGGCGCTGCGTGCCATCGCCGAAACCGATTTCGGCATCAACACCTCGATCGAGCAGGTCATGCGCCTGATGGTGCCATTCCTCGCCGCCGGTATGCGCGCCGACAGCGGTGTCACCGATGACGCCATGGCTGCCGCCCAGCTGCGCCCGCGCAGCAAGACCAGCAGCACCACCGCCAAAGCCTGAAGGCTGGGCGGGGCAGGGCGCTTCGGCTAAGCTAGCGCCCATGCCCGACCTCGATTTCCTGCACATTTCCCTCGCTGACCAGCGCCTCTATGGCTTTGCCGAAGGGCGGCTGTGCCTGCGGCTTGCTGTTTCCACGGCGCGCAATGGCGCCGGGGAGCGCAACGGGTCCGGGTGTACACCGCGAGGGCTGCACCAGGTGCGTGCAAAGATTGGTGCAGGCTTGCCGCTCAATGCCGTGCTATGTGCGCGGCGCTGGACTGGAGAGGTCTGGTCGCCCGAACTGCACGCCCAACACCCCGGACGCGACTGGGTCCTCACCCGCATTCTCTGGCTCAGCGGCTGCGAGCCAGGGGTCAATCGCCTGGGTGTGGTGGACACGTTCCGCCGTTATATCTACCTGCACGGCACGCCCGACACGGAACCCTTGGGCGTTCCGCTGTCCCATGGCTGCATACGCCTGCGCAACACCGATCTGCTTGGCCTGTTCGAGCGTGTTCCGGCGCATTGCCTGGTGCGCATCGACCAGGCCGCATGCCCCCAGTGGGCTTCTTTAAGTCTGCAATGAAGGATTGCCTATGACCGTCAGCCTGCAAGGCTCCCTGATGGTGGATATCGCCGGTAAATGGCTGACCGCCGAAGACCGCCAACTCCTGCGCCAGCCAGAAGTGGCCGGCCTGATCATCTTTGCCCGCAACATCGACAGCCCGCGCCAGGTGCGTGAGCTGTGCACGTCGATCCGTGCCATCCGCCCCGACCTGATTCTGGCCGTGGACCAGGAAGGCGGGCGGGTACAGCGCCTGCGTCAGGGCTTCGTGCGTTTGCCGGCGATGCGTGCAATCGCTGATAACCCCAACGCCGAATACCTGGCCGAGCAGTGCGGCTGGTTGATGGCCACCGAGGTGCTGGCGGTTGGCCTGGACCTGAGCTTCGCCCCCGTGCTCGACCTTGACCACCAGCGCAGCGCCGTGGTCGGCAGCCGTGCTTTCGAGGGCGACCCGCAGCGTGCCACGCAACTGGCCGGCGCTTTCATTCGCGGCATGAACGCAGCGGGCATGGCCGCCTGTGGCAAGCATTTTCCCGGGCACGGCTGGGCCGAGGCCGATTCGCATGTAGCCATCCCGACCGACGAGCGCAGCCTTGACGAGCTGCGCCAGGCGGACTTGATCCCGTTCACCCGCCTCAGCGGCCAGTTGGCGGCGGTGATGCCGGCGCACGTCATCTATCCGCAGGTCGACAACCAACCGGCCGGCTTTTCACGCCGCTGGCTGCAGGACATCCTGCGCGGCGAGCTGGGTTTTGACGGGGTGATCTTCAGTGATGACTTGTCCATGGCCGGTGCCCATGTGGTCGGCGATGCGGCCAATCGCATCGAGGCGGCCCTGAGTGCGGGCTGCGACATGGGCCTGGTGTGCAACGACCGGGCGGCGGCGGAGCTTGCGTTGAGCGCGGCGCAGCGCCTGAAGGTCAAGCCATCACCGCGTATTGCGCGGATGCGTGGGCAGGGTTTTGCGCGGACCGATTACCGCCAGCAGCCGCGTTGGCTGGAGGCGCTGGGGGCGTTGCGTGAGGCGCAGTTGGTGGATTGACCGGCCCGGTCTCTTCGCGGGGCAAGCCCGCTCCCACAGACTGGATTGCCCCAAGAGGTTGGGCATCAATTCAACCCTTGGAGGCAGTCCAGATTGTATTGAATTTGTGGGAGCGGGCTTGCCCCGCGAATAGGCCGGCCTGGCTGTCAGCGGCCGCGCTTGCCTGGCAGCGGCGCGAACAACGCCTCGATCTCCTCATCCCCCAGCCGCCACTGCCCAGCCTGCCCACCATCGAGCAGGCTCGCCGCCAAGGCAGCTTTCTCCTGCTGCAGCTGTTGGATCTTCTCCTCCACCGTGCCGCGCGTGATCAGCTTGAACACGAAAACCGGCTTGTCCTGACCGATACGGTACGCACGGTCGGTCGCCTGATTCTCACTGGCCGGGTTCCACCAGGGGTCGAAGTGAATCACCGTGTCGGCAGCGGTCAGGTTAAGCCCTACGCCGCCGGCCTTGAGGCTGATCAGGAACACCTCGCTGTCGCCCTGCTGGAACTGCTGCACGGGTGTGCGCCTGTCGCGGGTGTCGCCGGTGAGCAGGCTGTAGCGGATCTTGCGCTTGTCCAGCTCTTGCTCGATCAGTGCCAGCATCGAGGTGAACTGCGAGAACAGCAGCACCCGTCGGCCTTCGCTGAGCAGCTCTTCGAGCATGTCCAGCAGCGCACCCAACTTGCCTTTGTCGGCCTGGTTGCCTTTGGTCTCGACCCCTTTCACCAGGCGCAAATCGCAGCACACCTGGCGCAGCTTGAGCAGCGCATCGAGGATCACGATCTGGCTGCGTGCCGCGCCATTGCGGGCGATTTCGTCGCGCACCTTCTTGTCCATGGCGACCCGCACGGCTTCGTAGGTGTCGCGCTGCGCATCGCTGAGTTCCACCCAGTGCACCATCTCGGTCTTGGGCGGCAACTCGGTGGCCACCTGCTCCTTGGTGCGGCGCAGCAAAAATGGGCGAATACGGGTAACCAGGTGAGCCAGGCGCTCGGTGTCGCCATGGCGCTCGATCGGGGTGCGGTAATCCTGGTTGAAGCGTTTGAGCTCGCCCAGCCAGCCGGGCATGAGGAAATGGAAGATCGACCACAGCTCGCCCAGGTTGTTTTCCATAGGCGTGCCGGTCAGGCACAGGCGCTGGTTGGCCTGCAGCTCGCAGAGGGCGAGGGCGGCCTTGCTGGTGCTGCTCTTGATGTTCTGCGCCTCGTCCAGCACCAGCACGCTCCACGGTTGCGCGCGCAGGTGTTCGAGGTCGCGCGGCACCAGGGCGTAGGTGGTCAGCACCAGGTCGTATTCGTGCAACTTGGCGAAATGCTTGCTGCGGCCGGGGCCCTGCAGGGCAAGCACACGCAGGCCTGGCGCAAAGCGCTTGGCCTCGTCGAGCCAGTTGGGCACCAGGCTGGTCGGCATAACAGCCAGGGCAGGGTGGGCCAAGCGCCCGTGCTGTTTTTCCAGCAGCAGGTGGGCCAGGGCCTGCAAGGTCTTGCCCAAGCCCATGTCGTCGCCCAGGATGCCGCCGGTGCCCATTTCGCGCAGCGCCTGCAGCCAGTTGAGGCCCTGCTGCTGGTAGGGGCGCAGGGTGGCGTTGAGTGCGGCGGGTGGGGCCACCTGCAGGTCGCGTGCATCGCGCAGGCGCCGGCCGAGGTCACGCACATGGGCGCCACCCTCCCAGTGCAGTGGCAGGTGTTCGATCTCGTTCAGGCGTGCCGCGTCGGCGCGGTCCATGCGCAGTGCGGGGCCTGCACTGCCTTCGTGCAGGTACAGCTCGCCGAGGGTGCCCATCACCGCCTTGATTCGCCCGTAGGGCAGGGCGACGCGCAGCGCGGGGCTGTCCAGCCGGCCGCGGTTGAGGTCGATCAGCAGGTGCTCGTCGTCGCTGCGCCGGGCCAGCTCGCTGGGGCGCAGCAGCTCGGGGTTGCTGCGCAGCAACTGCAGCACGATTGGCAGCAGGCTGTGGCGCTGGCCTTCGACAACGATGCCCAGTTCCAGGTCGAACCATTCATGGCCCGGCGCTTCTTCGATACTGGCGTACCAGTCGTCCACGTCCTGCAGGTTGAAGGCGAAGTCGCGGTAGATGTCGACTTCCCAGCCGGCGTCGCGCAGGCGTGGCAGGCCATCGCGGGCGAAGCGCAGCCAGGCTTCGTCGTCGGGCAGCTGGAGCATTTCGCCGGCGCTGTCTGGCAGGGCTTTGCTTTGCCGGGTGGCAGGCTTGAAGCCCAGGTCGCGCAGGGTTTTGCGCAGTGCCTGCTCGGCCGCTGGCTGGCGGCGGATGCGTTGGCTGGTGGCGTCCACTAGCCGGGTCAGCGGCTTGTCGTCATTGCCGCTGGCGCGCAGGCCGTCGTAGTCGAACGCCAGCGCGGCGCGGTGCTGCATCTGTCGCTGCATGCGGCCGGTCTTGGGCATGTAGGCGCTGAATTCGAGGCTACCGAGGGTTAGCCGACCTTTGGGCGGGATGTCATCGACCTGCTGGGTGTTCACCGCGGTAGGCGTGGGGACTTGGCGGTTCAAGGCGTTCAATCGATGGCTCAAAGGGACAACCAGGTGTTCGGGGACAGTGGGCGCGCGTGCAAGCTGGCTGGCGATGAAGGGGTCGAGGTCGTGGCGTAGCTTGCCGGCCTGATGCCTCTGTTTGTCCACGTAGTACATAGGGTCGATGGGCAAGGCCTGCAGCTGAACTTGATCATCGAGGTACCAGGCCCCCCGATAACTGCCGTTGTCCAGCCTGACCCAGCGGAATTCGGCATGCCGCTCAGGCCCGGCCGCCATTGGTGCGGGGTCTTCTTCGCAGAGCAGGCGCCCTGTCGCCAGGGCATAACCAAACAGTTCTGCGCCTTGCTTACCCTCCAGTTCCACCACCGGCGCAATGGTTTTGCTGCGGGCGTCGATCAGCCGAAGCAACCGCGCATCTTCCTCGGTAACGTAGCGCGGGGTGTAGTAGATCAATTCGGGCATCGACGTGATTCGGCCGATTTTCAGGGTGCCATCGGCTTGCCGGGTACCCTTGATCGCCTCCAGTTGCCAATGCTCGCGGTCCATCTGGATGCGATAGTAGATTGCCGGGCCCTTGCGCACAGGCTCGCCGGTTGCAGTGCTCGGCGCGGGCGACTCGAGCGCCTCGACCCACAGGTTGAGATCCGGTGGCAGCACTAAGGCGGCCTGCTCTTGGGGCATAGGCGGCGCCAGGCGGCCGCCGCCGCTCTGCAGATGCAGGAGTGCGGCAACGCAGTGTTTGCAGTTGAGCCCCACTGGGCAGGTACAGCGCCCGAAAACGCGCAGGTCGGGGCCGTTGATCACCAAGTTGATGGTCTGGTGGTATCTCTGGTCCGCCGACCCCTCGCAGGTCGCTTCGATGGTTCTGTCATTCGACGAGACGATGCGGGTGCGCGCCTGCGCAGCGTAATTCCGCCCCCGGGCCAACGCGCCGGGTTCGATAAAATCGACCCAGTGCGGGTAAGCCATCAACAAGTGCTGCGCATCGGCCGCGCTCACATCACTGCTCCATCATCTCCGGGTCCATCACAGGCATCTTGCGTGTGCCCGGTGGCGTGACCTTCAGCAGTACCGCCAAATGGCCCCCGTCGAGGAAGGTCAGCTGGCCGCCTTTCATGTTGCTGTTGCTCTGCCGGAACTGCTCGCTTTGCAGCACGTTGCCATTGCCGTCGAGCTGGTTGACCCAGACGTTGGCGTCCACGGCGATGAAGCGGCCGTTGGTGATGCTCAGGTTGCCTTCGATCGGGAAGTGGCCGAATTGCTCCTCGCCAGCGCTCAGGGCAATGCGGCTCGGGCCTTCGACCACTGGCTGCTGCCAGGCCTTGTGCAGCAGCACGGTGTAGTCTGCCGTCGCCTGCAGCCGTGTGGCTTCATCTTCCAGCGCCAATGGGCGCTCGGCGCCTTTGTCCAGGCGCGGTGCGCTAGCGCTCCAGTCTTCGGGCGCGAACGGGCTGGTGAAGGCGGGCACGCTGTTCTGCCGCACAAGGATCATTTCTACCTGATACAGGCCTTCGGCGAAGGCCGCCGGCGCGAACAGCGCAAGCAACAAGGTCAGGCAACGGATGGCACGCATGGATCTTCCTTAGGCTGTCTGTGGGGTCAGGCGCTCGAACAGCGCCTCCAGAGTGTTGAAGCGTTCGTCGGGGCGTTCCATGGGGACCAGGAAGCGGAACTGCGTGGCGCCTTCGAACTTGTAGCGTTTTGGCTGGCCCTGGATCAGCTTGATCAGGGTCAGCGGGTCGACCGGGGTTTCGGCCTCGAACTCGAGCTTGCCGCCATTGGGGCCGGCGTCGACTTTCTTGATGCCGAGCTTTTCCGCCTGCAGCTTGAGCTGGGTCAGGCGCATCAGGTTCTTGGTCGGCTCGGGCAGCAGGCCGAAGCGGTCGATCATCTCCACTTGCAGGTCCTTGAGGCCTTCTTCGTCGGCCGCCGAGGCGATGCGTTTGTAGAGGATCAGCCGCGCATGCACGTCAGGCAAGTAGTCCTCGGGGATCAGCGCCGGCAGGCGCAGGTTGATCTCCGGGCCGCCGCCAAGCGGTTGCTCAAGGTTCGGCTGGGTGCCCTTGCGGATGGCCTTGACCGCGCGTTCGAGCATTTCCATGTACAGGGTAAAGCCCACGGCCTGGATCTGCCCGCTCTGGCCTTCGCCCAGCAACTCGCCGGCACCGCGGATTTCCAGGTCGTTGGTGGCCAGCACGAAGCCTGCGCCCAGGTCCTGGGTGTTGGCGATGGCCTCCAGGCGTTTCTCGGCGTCGCTGCTGACCTTTTGCCGTGCCGGGGTGAGCAGGTAGGCGTAGGCCTGGTGGTGGCTACGGCCAACCCGGCCGCGCAGCTGGTGCAACTGAGCCAGGCCGAACTTGTCGGCGCGCTCGATGACGATGGTGTTGGCGCTGGGCACGTCGATGCCGGTCTCGATGATGGTCGAGGCGATCAGCACGTTGAAGCGCTTGTGGTAGAAGTCGCTCATCACCTGTTCCAGTTCACGCTCGCGCATCTGCCCGTGGCCGATGCCGATGCGCGCTTCGGGGACCAGTTCGGCGAGGTCGGCGGCGCATTTCTCGATGGTTTTCACATCGTTGTGCAGGTAATAAACCTGGCCGCCGCGCAGCAGTTCACGCAGCAGGGCTTCTTTGACCGTGCTGTTGTTCTGCTCCATGACAAAGGTGCGTACAGACAGGCGCCGGGCGGGCGGGGTGGCGATGATCGACAGGTCGCGCATGCCGGCCACGGCCATGTTCAGGGTGCGCGGGATCGGCGTGGCGGTCAGGGTGAGGATGTCCACCTCGCTGCGCAGGGCCTTGAGCTGTTCCTTCTGGCGTACGCCAAAACGGTGCTCTTCGTCGATCACCACCAGGCCCAGGTCCTTGAAGCGCACATCGTCCTGCAGCAGCTTGTGGGTGCCGATGAGGATGTCGATCTTGCCTTCGGCAAGGTCTGCGGCAGCGCTGGCCACTTCCTTGGCCGACTTGAAACGGCTCATCACTTCAACCGAAACCGGCCAGTCGGCGAAGCGGTCACGGAAACTGTTGTAGTGCTGCTGGGCGAGCAGGGTAGTGGGCACCAGCACCGCTACCTGGCGGCCACTGTGCACGGCGATGAACGCGGCGCGCATGGCCACCTCGGTTTTGCCGAAGCCCACGTCGCCACACACCAGGCGGTCCATCGGCTTGGCGGCGAGCATGTCGGCACGCACCGCTTCGATGGCGTTCTGCTGGTCGGGAGTTTCCTCGAACGGGAAGCCGGCACTGAAGGTGGCATAGTCGGCGGCCGGGTCGGCAAAGGCATAGCCTTTACGCGCGGCGCGGCGGGCATAGATGTCGAGCAGTTCGGCGGCAACGTCGCGCACTTGCTCGGCGGCCTTGCGCTTGGCCTTCTGCCAGGCTTCCGAACCCAGCCGGTGCAGCGGGGCCAGGGCATCGTCGCTGCCGGTGTAGCGGGCAATCAGGTGCAGGTTGGCCACGGGCACATAAAGCTTGGCGTTCTCGGCGTACTCCAGGGTCAGGAACTCGGCGGCCTGGCCGTCGATTTCCAGTGTGGCCAGGCCCAGGTAGCGGCCCACGCCGTGGTCGATGTGCACCACCGGCGCGCCTTCGCGCAGCTCGGTAAGGTTCTTGATGACCGCGTCGTTGGCCGCCTCGCCGCGCTTGTCGCGGCGCCGGCGCTGCATCACGCGTTGGCCGAACAGCGGGCTTTCGGCGACCAGGGCCAGGCCTGGGTCTTCGAGCAGCAGGCCATCGTCGAGCGGGGCGATGGTGATCGCCAGGCGCGCGTTGCCGGTGATGAAGTCGGCCCAGCCTTCGACCGTTTGCGGCCTCAGCTTGAGGCGCTCGAGCAGCTCCAGCAGCACTTCGCGCCGGCCCGCCGATTCGGCGGTGAACAGCACCCGGCCGTTGAACTGGTCGAGGAACTCGGACAGCGCCGCCAGCGGCTGGTTGGCCTTGGCCTCGATGGCCAGGTTGGGTAGGGCGCGGGCCGGGAAGCGTTCCCGGCCGCTGCCGGCCTCGACGTCGTCGGCGCTGACCACTACCCGCGGCCACTGTTTCAGCCGGGCGAAGCAGTCTTCCACCGGCAGGAACAGCTCGGCCGGTGGCAGCAGTGGGCGGCTCAGGTCGCCGCGGCGGTCTTCATAGCGCCCGCGCACATCGTTCCAGAAATGCTCGGCGGCCTGTTCGACGCCTGGCAGGGAGAACACCTGGGTGTCGCTCGGCAGGTAGTCGAACAGGGTCGAGGTTTCTTCGAAGAACAGCGGCAGGTAGTACTCGATACCGGCGGGGATGATGCCGCTGGCGAGGTCCTGGAAGATCGCGCTGCGGCGGAAGTCGACGTCGAAGCGTTCGCGGAAGCGGGCCTTGAAGCGCGTCACTTCTTCCTTCTGCATGGGGAATTCGCGCGCCGGCAGCAGGCGGATCGAGTCGACCTTGTCGATCGAGCGCTGGGTCTCCGGGTCGAAGGTGCGCAGTGTTTCGATTTCGTCGTCGAACAGGTCGATGCGGTAGGGCAGTTTGCTGCCCATCGGGAACAGGTCGATCAGTGCGCCACGCACAGCGAATTCGCCGTGCTCGTAGACCGTGTCGACGCAGCGGTAGCCGCTGGCTTCCAGGCGCGAGCGCATCTGTTCGACGTCGATGGTCTGGCCCACGTCCAGCACCAGGCTGCTGCCGAGCAGAAAGCGCGTCGGCGCCAGGCGGTGCAGGGCCGTGGTGATCGGCACGACGAGGATGCCATGGCTCAGCTCCGGCAGCCGATAAAGGCTGGCGATGCGCTGGGAGATGATGTCCTGGTGCGGCGAGAACAGGTCGTAGGGCAGGGTTTCCCAATCGGGGAACGGCAGCACCGGCAGGTCCGGGGCAAAGAAGCGCAGCTCCTGTTCCAGACGGTCGGCAGCCTGGCTGTCGGCGGTCAGCAGCAGCGTGAAGCGGCCAGCACTGCTGGCGGCCTCGGCGATGGCAAGGCTGAGGGCGGCACCTGGCAGGTTGCCCCAGGTTTGTTTGCCGGCCGTGGCCGACATTTGCGGTAGGCGCAGAACTGACACGGGAGATTGCACTCCAAGCGTTGCGGCAAAGAGACCGATTGTACCGGTGCCGGTGCGTGATGTCAGGCTCGAGAAGGGCCCTGAACTCAGGCTTCGGCTGCCACGACAGGCGCTCATTGCCGGTTACGCGTTGGGGCGTCATAATGTAGCCCCTTTTTCTCCCCCTACATGTGGAAGGTTCCCGTGACTCAGAAGCCCGACCAGTGTCTTGGTGAGTGGATCGATCGTGAAGCACTTGCTGAAGCGATGATCCCGCTTATCGGTCAGCTCTACCGCAATAACAACGTGGTGAGCTCGATCTATGGCCGCAGCCTGATCAACCGTTCGGTTATCTCGATTCTCAAGGCGCACCGCTTTGCGCGTCACCGCCAAACCGACGAAACCGAGCTGTCCGTCCACGAGACATTCCCCCTGCTCAAGGCCATGAGCGAGCTGAAACTGGGCGCCGCTTCGGTCGACCTGGGCAAGCTGGCCAACAAGTTCAAGCAGGAAGGCAACGGCAAGACTGCCGAGCAGTTCGTCCGTGAAGAACTGGCCGACGTGGTTGGCCAGCAGAACGCTTCGGCGCGCAAAGGCACCGACGTCGTCCTGTACGGCTTCGGCCGCATCGGCCGCCTGCTGGCGCGCATCCTGATCGAGAAGACCGGTGGTGGCGACGGCCTGCGTCTGCGCGCCATCGTTGTGCGCAAGGGTGCTGAAAACGACCTGGTCAAGCGCGCCAGCCTGCTGCGTCGTGACTCGGTGCACGGCCCGTTCGATGGCACCATCACCATCGATGAAGCCAACAACACCCTGACCGCCAACGGCAACCTGATCCAGATCATCTACGCCAAGAGCCCGAGCGAAGTCGACTACACCCAGTACGGCATCGAGAACGCGCTGATCGTCGACAACACCGGTGTATGGCGTGACGCCGACGGCCTGGGCCAACACCTGGCCTGCCCGGGCGCTGCCCGCGTGATCCTCACCGCACCGGGCAAGGGCGCGCTGAAGAACATCGTGCACGGCATCAACCACGGTGACATCGCCGCCGATGACAAGATCATCTCGGCCGCTTCCTGCACCACCAACGCCATCGTGCCGGTGCTGAAGGCTGTCAACGACAAGTACGGCATCGTCAACGGCCACGTCGAAACCGTTCACTCGTTCACCAACGACCAGAACTTGATCGACAACTTCCACAAGGGCAGCCGCCGTGGCCGCGCCGCGCCGCTGAACATGGTCATCACCGAGACCGGTGCCGCCACTGCAGCCGCCAAGGCACTGCCAGTGCTCAAGGGCAAGCTGACCGGCAACGCCATTCGCGTACCGACGCCGAACGTTTCGATGGCCATCCTCAACCTGAACCTTGAGAAAGCCACTAACCGCGACGAAATCAACGAGTACCTGCGCCAGACGGCCATGCACTCGGAGCTGCACAAGCAGATCGACTACGTAAGCTCGCAGGAAGTGGTTTCGACCGACTTCGTGGGCTCGCGCCACGCCGGTGTGGTTGATGCCGAAGCGACCATCGCCAACGATAACCGCGTTGTTCTGTACGTCTGGTACGACAACGAGTTCGGTTACAGCTGCCAGGTGGTTCGCGTGATGGAAGACATGGCCGGTGTGAACCCGCCAGCGTTTCCACGTTGATTCGCTTGTAAGGCAATGAAAAAACGGGAACCTTCGGGTTCCCGTTTTTTTTGCCTGTATTTATGGTGTCTGTACCGGCCTCTTCGCGGGGCAAGCCCGCTCCCACAAAGTGAGTGACATCCGCCGGGTCGAGGTGACCCTGTGGGAGCGGGCTCGCCCCGCGAAGAGACCGGCACTGGCAACCGAGAACTGAAATTTTGCGCACAGCCCTCCTGTTCATCCTGATGCTCCTCACCGCCTGCAACCAAGGCCCGACCCTGGAGCGCCTGGGCGGCCCGACCATGGGCAGCAGCTACAGCATCCAGTACGTCCGCGAGCCCGGCGGCCCCGCACCTGTCCAGGTGCAGGCCGCCGTCGAAACCATCCTTCACGACATCGACCAGCACTACTCGACCTACCGCGGCGACTCTACCGTCAGCCAGTTCAACCAGCTGCCCGCCAACCAGTGCCTGGCCCTGCCGCCCGACATGCTCGAACTGGTCAGCCTCGGCCAGCACTTGGCCAGGCAGAGCGATGGCGCCTTCGACCTCACCGTCGAGCCGCTGCTTGACCTCTGGGGTTTCGGCCCCCAGGCCCGGCATGAGCAGGTGCCTGACCCGCAGGCCCTGGCCCAGGCCCGCCAGCGCGTCGGCTACCGGCACCTGCGCATCGATGGGCAGGCGCTGTGCAAGGACGCTGCGGTGCAGCTGGACTTCAACAGCATCGCCGCCGGCCATGCCGTCGACCTGATTGCCGCGCGCCTGAGCGCGATGGGCATTGGCAACTTCATCGCCGAAGCCACCGGCGAGCTCAAGGCCGTTGGCCGCAAACCCGATGGCAGCCCGTGGCGCATCGCCCTGGAATTGCCCCGCGAAGACCGCCAGATTGCCCGCCAGGTAATCCCGGTAAATGGGCTGGGTGTGTCGACCTCGGGTGACTATCGGCACTATTTCGAGCAGAATGGCCGGCGCTATTCGCACACCTTCGATGCCCGCCTCGGGCGCCCGGTCGATCACGACCTGGCCGCCGTCACCGTGCTCGATGCCTCGGCGCTGCAGGCCGACGGCTATTCGACCCTGCTGCTGATCCTTGGGCCTGAGCGCGGCTGGGACTTCGCCATCGCCCACGACCTGGCAGCAGTACTGGTGACTCGGGCAGAGGGTGGTTTCGTCTCCCGAGCGACGCCCGCATTCGAACGGGCGCTGAAAGGCGAGTGAAAGCGCAAGCAGGGAAGATCAAGGCCAGGGAATGGGTGAATGCACATGTAGTGCAGGCAAAATTGGCCTACGACGCGACCAAGGGTTAATGTGCGCGCCGTTCACGCTTGATTAGACTGCACCCGAATTTTCTCATGGCGCCCCGGCGGCATGATCGAGTCCCGCGGCGACCGTGGCCAGCGGGCCAGTTCTGAAGGAGTACGCATGGCTGTCTACAACTACGACGTAGTGGTGTTGGGTTCCGGCCCGGCCGGAGAAGGCGCGGCAATGAACGCCGCCAAAGCAGGGCGCAAGGTGGCGATGGTCGACAGCCGTCGCCAGGTCGGTGGCAACTGCACCCACTTGGGCACCATCCCGTCCAAGGCACTGCGTCACTCGGTGCGGCAGATCATGCAGTTCAACACCAACCCGATGTTCCGTGCCATCGGTGAGCCGCGCTGGTTCTCCTTCCCGGATGTGCTCAAAAGCGCCGAGAAGGTGATCTCCAAGCAGGTCGCTTCGCGTACCGGCTACTACGCCCGTAACCGCGTCGATCTGTTCTTCGGCACTGGCAGCTTTGCCGACGAGCAGACCATCGAAGTGGTGTGCCCCAATGGCGTGGTAGAAAAGCTCAACGCCAAGCACATCATCATCGCTACCGGCTCGCGCCCTTATCGCCCGGCCGACATCGACTTCCACCACCCGCGCGTCTACGACAGCGACACCATCCTCAGCCTGAGCCATACCCCGCGCAAACTGATCGTTTACGGCGCCGGGGTGATCGGTTGCGAATACGCCTCGATCTTCAGCGGCCTGGGGGTGCTGGTCGAGCTGGTCGACAACCGTGGCCAGTTGCTGAGCTTCCTCGACTCGGAAATTTCCCAGGCGCTGAGCTACCACTTCAGCAACAACAACATCACCGTGCGCCACAACGAGGAGTACGAGCGGGTCGAAGGCCTGGACAACGGTGTGATCCTGCACCTGAAGTCGGGCAAGAAGATCAAGGCCGACGCCTTGCTGTGGTGCAACGGCCGTACCGGCAACACCGACAAGCTGGGCCTGGAAAACATCGGTATCAAGGTCAACAGCCGTGGCCAGATCGAAGTCGACGAGGCCTACCGCACCGCCGTGCCGAATATCTACGGCGCCGGTGACGTGATCGGCTGGCCAAGCCTGGCCAGCGCCGCCCACGACCAGGGCCGTTCGGCGGCCGGCAGCATTGTCGACAACGGCAGCTGGCGCTTCGTCAACGACGTGCCGACCGGTATCTACACGATTCCGGAGATCAGCTCGATCGGCAAGAACGAGCAGGAGCTGACCCAGGCCAAGGTGCCGTACGAAGTGGGCAAGGCGTTCTTCAAAAGCATGGCGCGTGCGCAGATTGCCGGCGAGCCGCAAGGCATGCTGAAAATCCTGTTCCACCGCGAAACCCTGGAAATCCTTGGCGTGCACTGCTTCGGCTACCAGGCTTCGGAAATCGTCCATATCGGCCAGGCGATCATGAACCAGCCGGGCGAGCTGAATAACCTGAAGTACTTCGTCAACACCACGTTCAACTACCCGACCATGGCCGAAGCCTATCGGGTAGCTGCCTACGACGGCCTGAACCGGCTTTTTTAAGCGGCTCCGGCCGGTGGCCTGAGCCGGTCGGGGAGACCGATTTCAGCCCTACCCGAGGGTGGTCTTGGCCAAACCGGGAAAGTCTGTAATCAGGCTGTCCACGCCAAAATCAGCGAGCCGGCGCATCAGTGCCGGTTCGTTGACCGTCCATACCGACACATGCAAACCCTGGCCCTGCGCTTTGAGCAGGCGCTCGGGGGTGCACAGTGTCCAGTTCAATGCCAGCAGCTCGCAGCCGTAGTTCTGCGCGACCTTCAGCGGGTCGAGCCAGGCGTACTCGGCGACCAGCCCGCGCTTCACGTCCGGCACCAGCTCCAGCGCGGCGCCCAGTACTTCCCGTGAACTCGAGGTGATGGTCACTTTGTCCAGCAGGCCGTACTGCTGGGCCAGTTCGCGGATGGCCAACACGGTGGTGGCGGCGCGGGTGCGCGAGGCACTCTTGACCTCCAGTTGCCAGTGCTCGAAGGCGCATTTTTCGAACAGTTCTTCCAGCCGTGGGATAGGGCAGGGCTGCACATGGCCCGGGCCGCCCTTGCGTGCGTCGTAGGTGACCAGGTCGGCAGCGGGGTGTTCGACGACCTTGCCACGCCTTCCGGTGGTGCGTTTGAGGCTAGGGTCGTGAATGACCATCAGCTCGTTGTCGGCCGACAGGTGCAGGTCCAGTTCGCAGCGGTTGACGCCGTGGGACAGGCACTGGCGGAAGCTGTGCAGGGTGTTCTCGGGCGCTTCGCCCTTGGCGCCGCGGTGGCCATAGATAAGGGTCACGTTCGTTCCTTCAGGTCAAGAATGAAAAGGCTCAGGGGGCGGGGTCGCTCTGTTCCAACTGCTGGCGCCGTTGCTGCTGTTGGCGCTGCAGGATGTAGCGGGCCAGCAACTGGCGCTGGGCGTCGGTCATGTCGGTGAATTCGGTGCCCAGTTCGAAACTGCCGTCGGGCTGCGGGTCGCAGTGGGTGACCTTGCCGCGCAGCAGCAAACCGTGGGCGCGGGGCATCAGCACCATCTTCACCTTGACCCGGGTGCCGGGGGCGATCTGCTGACGCTGCGCGAACTCGATGCCGCCTTCGGAGATGATCACTCGTTGCGGCTGGCCGATCTCGCCGAGCAAGGTTTGCGCGACCACTGCGCTGAGCAGGTCCAGGCGCTTGCTCTGTGCCCGCAGAAACGCAGCCAGTGTGCGGTCCTTGTCGCTCAGCTGGCGCAGCAGGTGCTGCGACTCGAAGTCGGACAGGTGCAGCTCGCTGAGCAGGTTGAACAACGGCGAATCATCCTGCAACAGTTCTGGCTCAAGGGCTTCGGCCGCGCTCAAGGGGCTGATTTCCAGTGCGATCCGATCTTCGATGCGGTAGTATTCGCGGCGATCTTCTTCGTCTAATGTCGTCATGGCGAACCCATGGTAGCGGCGGTGGTCCGAGTGTAAAGCCGCCACAGGCGCCTCGCCACAAGGACGTTCCCTTTCATCCGAACAAGCCCCGACATGTTCAGACCTCTTTTCGCATTCATCGGTACGCGTTACACCCGTGCCAAGCGCCGTAACCACTTCGTCTCGTTCATATCCCTGACCTCGATGATCGGCCTCGCCCTGGGCGTGGTGGTGATGATCGTGGTGCTCTCGGTGATGAACGGTTTCGACCACGAGATGCGTACCCGCGTGCTCGGCATGGTCCCTCACGCCACGCTCGAGAGCGGCCAGCCGATCAACGACTGGCCCGCCCTTGCTCAACAAGTAAAGCAGAATCCGCAGGTGCTGGCGGTAGCGCCCTACACCCAGATGCAGGGCCTGCTGACCCATGACGGCAAGGTGCAGAAGGTGCTGCTCAACGGCATCGACCCGGCCCGCGAACGTGAGGTGTCGATCATCGACCACTTCATCCAGCAAGGCCGCCTCGACCAGCTGGCGCCGGGCGAGTGGGGCATCATGATCGGCGACAAGGCCGCCGCCAAGCTGGGGGTGGCCATCGGCGACAAGCTGACCTTCGTCGCCCCGGAAGTCAGCGTTACACCGGCCGGCATGTTCCCACGCATGAAGCGCTTCACCGTGGTGGGCACCTTCCACGTCGGTGCTGGCGAAATCGACGGCTACCTGGGCCTGACCAACATCGCCGACCTGTCCCGCCTGCACCGCTGGAAGCCGGACCAGGTGCAGGGCCTGCGCCTGAAGTTCGACGACCTGTTCCAGGCGCCGCGTGTGGCCTGGAGCATCGCCCAGCAGCTGGGCGAACAGGAGTACTACAGCCGCGACTGGACCCGTACCCACGGCAACCTGTACCAGGCGATCCGCATGGAGAAGGCCATGATCGGCCTGCTGCTGTTGCTGATCGTCGCGGTGGCGGCGTTCAACATCATTTCCACCCTGGTGATGGTGGTCAACGACAAGCGCGGTGACATCGCCATCCTGCGAACCCTGGGCGCCACACCTGGGCAGATCATGGCCATCTTCATGGTCCAGGGGACGGTGATCGGGGTGATTGGCACACTGATCGGCGCTGTGGTCGGCATTGTCGCCGCGCTCAATGTCAGCGCAGCGATCGCCGGCATCGAGAAGCTGATCGGGCACAAATTCCTCAACGCCGACGTGTATTTCATCGATTACCTGCCGTCGCAGATCCAGTCCCAGGACGTGTACATGGTCTGCGGTGCGGCGCTGGTCCTGAGTTTCTTCGCCACCCTGTACCCGGCCTGGCGTGCGGCGCGCACCCAGCCTGCAGAGGCGCTACGTTATGAGTGAGTCGCGCATGAGTGATAAAGCCGTTCTGAGCTGCCGCAACCTGGGCAAGTCCTACGACGAGGGCCCGGAGTCGGTGAAGGTGCTGTCCGGGCTCAACCTTGAGCTGCACGCCGGTGAGCGGGTGGCCATCGTTGGCAGTTCGGGCTCGGGCAAGAGTACCTTGCTCAACCTGCTGGGCGGCCTCGACCGGCCGACCCAGGGCAGCGTCTGGCTGGCCGGCGAAGAGTTGTCGGCACTGGGCGAGCGCGCGCGCGGCCTGCTGCGCAACCGTGAGCTGGGCTTCGTTTACCAGTTCCACCACCTGCTGCCCGAGTTCACCGCGATGGAGAACGTGTGCATGCCGCTGCTGATCGGCCGCACCGCCATCCCCGAAGCCCGCGAGCGCGCACAAGCACTGCTGGAGCGTGTGGGCCTGGGCCACCGCCTGCACCACAAGCCTGCCGAGCTGTCCGGCGGTGAGCGCCAGCGCGTGGCGATTGCCCGTGCGCTGGTCAACCGCCCGGGCCTGGTGATGCTCGACGAGCCGACCGGCAACCTCGACCACCACACCGCCCAGGGCATCCAGGAGCTGATGCAGGAGCTTTCCAGCTCTTCGCGCACGGCGTTCCTGGTGGTGACCCACGACCTCAACCTGGCGCGCCAGATGGACCGCGTGCTGAAACTCGACGACGGTCACCTGGTGGCGATCTGAGCCGCTTGCACGGGGTGGCGTGAGCCGCCCCGCAACTCTTTCATTGGGTGTTTTACATGTTCAGACCCTTGCCCTTGTTCATCGGTGCGCGCTACACCCGTGCCAAGCGCCGCAACCATTTCATCTCGTTCATCTCGATGACCTCGATGATCGGCCTGTCGCTGGGCGTGCTGGCGATGATCGTGGTGCTGTCGGTGATGAACGGCTTCCAGCGCGAAATGAGCTCGCGCATCCTCGGCCTGGTGCCGCATGCCAGCATCCTCGGTGTGCAGCCGCTGGACGACTGGCGCAAGGCCGCTGACGCCGCCCTGCAGAACCCAGCGGTTGTGGCCGCCGCGCCGATCACCGAGATGGAGGGCATGCTCTCCTACAAGGGCGCCATGCAGCCGATACAGGTCAGCGGCATCGACCCGGCCGAGGAGGGCAACGTCTCGATCGTTGGCCAGCACATCGTCCAGGGGCGCCTGCAGGCCTTGCAGCCGGGTGAATACGGTGTGGTCATCGGCGAACTGACCGCGCGGCGTTTCCGCCTCAATACCGGTGACAAGCTGACCCTGATCGTGCCGGAAATCAGCAAGGAGCCGGGCGGCATCACCCCGCGCATGCAGCGCCTGACGGTGGTCGGTATTTTCAAGGTGGGCGCCGAGCTGGATGGCTCGCAGGCTTACATGCATGTGGCCGACGCCGGCGAGATGCAGCGTTGGGCACCGGGCCAGGTGCAGGGCGTGCGCCTGAAACTGCATGATCTGTATGCCGCGCCACAGGTGTCCAAGGCCATCGCGGCCGGGCTGGGTGATGCCTACCGTGCCGATGACTGGTCGCACACCCAGGGCAGCCTGTTCAGCGCCATGAAGATGGAAAAGACCATGATCGGCCTGTTGCTGATGATGATCATCGCCGTGGCGGCATTCAACATCATCGCCACCCTGGTGATGGTGGTGAACGACAAGGGGCCGGACATCGCCATCCTGCGCACCCTGGGGGCCACGCCGGCACAGATCATGGGTACCTTCATGGTCCAGGGCAGCCTGATCGGCATTGTCGGCACCTTGATTGGTGGTGTGCTCGGGGTGATAGCCGCGTTCAATGTCAGCCAGATTGTCGGCTGGCTGGAGCGGGTGAGCGGGCAGCATATCTTCACGTCGGATGTGTACTTCATCAGCAGCCTGCCCTCCGAGCTGCAGTGGGGGGATGTGGCGATCATCTGTACGGCGGGGTTGGTGATGAGCTTCCTGGCGACCATTTATCCTGCGTATCGGGCTTCGCAGGTGCAGCCGGCGATCGGGCTGGCGGTCTGAAGCGTCATTGCCGGCCCTATCGCCGGCAAGCCGGCTCCCACAGGTACGGTGCAGCACTTGATGGCGCTGCTGTACCTGTAGGAGCTGGCTTGCCGGCGATGGGCTGCAAAGCAGCCCCGCGATCTAAAGATTTTCGCTGAACTCAATCAAGAACCGCGTCCAGCCGCCCCCACACTCCGCCCGGATACTCCCACCATGGGCCTGGATGATCGAGCGGGTAATCGCCAACCCGAGCCCCGCATGTTCGCTGCAGCCTTCCCGCCGCGACGGGTCCACCCGGTAAAACCGATCAAACAGCCGAGGCAATGCAGCAGGCTCAATCGGCATGCCGGTATTGGCCACGCAGATGCTTGACCCAGGCGCCAGCGTCACGCGTATTTCCCCGCCCGCTGGCGTAAACCGCAGGGCGTTGTCCAGCAGGTTGGACAACGCCCTGCGCAGCATGTGCCGGTCGCCCTGCAGCGTCGCTTCACCTTCGCGCACCAGCGCTACCGCACCCTCTTCGGCCAGCGGTGCGTAGTACTCGAGCAATGCATCGACCTCGTCGTGCAACGCCAGCGCCGCCTGCCCTGGCACCAGCAGGCCATGGTCAGCCTTGGCCAGGAACAACATGTCGTTGATCATCTGCGCCATCCCTTGCAGCTCTTCCAGGTTGCCATGCAGGGCCTCGCGGTAGTCTTCCAGGCTGCGCGGGCGGGTGAGTGTGACCTGGGTGTGGGTCAGCAGGTTGGAGAGCGGCGTGCGCAGTTCATGGGCGATGTCGGCGGAAAACGCCGAAAGCCGCTGGAAGGCGTCTTCCAGGCGCTGCAGCATCGCATTCACCGTGCTGGCCAGTTCTGCCAGCTCTTCGGGCATCTGTGCGACGGGCAGGCGTGTGGTCAGCGAGCGCGCCGAAACGCTGGCAGCCACCTGGCCCATCTGCCGCAACGGCTGTAGCCCGCGGCGTGCGGCCCAGGCACCCAGCAGTGCTGTGGCCAGTGCCGACAGGCCCACCGTCAACCAGATCAGGCGCTGCATGCCTTGCAGAAAATGCTGATGGTGGGTGATGTCGAGAAACAGGGTCAGCCGGGCCTCAGGGTTCAGCCGGACGGCCAGGCTGCGGTAGTCGACGCCGCCCGCATGCACGGTCGCCAGGCCGGTGGCGGTGGGGGCATCGGGCAGTGCGTTGCGGCTGGCGTACCATGCGCGGCCATCGTTGCCGGTGATGCGCAAGGCCAGGTCGGCCTGGTGGCTGAGCTCGTTGCGCAGGGCTGGCAGCAGGGTTTGCAGGTCGCTTTGGCGTTCCAGCCCGGAGAGTTGGCTACGCAGCAGCGACAGGCGCGATTCGAGCAATTGCTGGTCGAGTTCGATGAAGTGCTGCTCGCTGGCGCGGTTGAACAGCAGCCCGGCACCGAGCGAAACGGCGGCGGTACAGGCGGCGAACAGCAGTGCCAGGCGGCTGCCGAGGGAAAGCCTGCGCATCAGTCGTTGCGCTCTTCGAGTACATAGCCCATGCCGCGCACGGTGTGGATCAGCTTGTTGGGGTGTGGGTCATCGATCTTCAAGCGCAAGCGGCGGATGGCGACCTCGATGACGTTGGTGTCGCTGTCGAAATTCATGTCCCACACCTGCGAGGCGATCAGCGACTTGGGCAGGACTTCGCCCTGGCGGCGCAGCAGCAATTCGAGCAAAGCGAACTCTTTGGCGGTGAGGTCGATGCGCTTGCCTGCACGCTCGGCGCGGCGGCGGATCAGGTCCAGGCGCATGTCGGCCAGGGCGAGGGCGGTGTCCTGGCTGGGGCTGGCACCGCGGCGCAGCAGGCTGCGGACCCGGGCCAGCAATTCGGAAAAGGCAAACGGTTTGACCAGATAGTCGTCGGCGCCCAGCTCCAGGCCGTGCACGCGGTCCTCGACGGCGTCGCGCGCGGTGAGGAACAGCACCGGCGTGTCCAGGCCGGCCTGGCGCACGGCCTGGAGGATCTGCCAGCCATCACGGCCTGGCAGCATCACGTCGAGGATCAGCAGGTCGTGATCGCCGCTCAGGGCCAGGTGCTGGCCGGTTTCGCCGTCGGTAGCCAGTTCGGTGGCAAAGCCCGCTTCACTGAGGCCCTGGCTCAGGTACTGGCCGGTGCGGGCCTGGTCTTCGACGATCAGCAGTTTCATGCAGTGCCCACAGGTACGGTGTGATGGCTGAAATGATACGTGACTATCCCAGCCGCCGGCCAAGCTGACAAAGTTGTAATCTTCCCGTCAGTCAGCTGCCAGTCAGCGCTTTCTAAAGTGGCCTCATCCCTGCTGTAAGTACTGGAGTCATCATGAAACACCTGTTCATCGCCGCCGCCCTTGCCCTGGTCAGCCTGCCCAGCCTCGCAGACGGTGGCAAAAGCTTCGCCTTTGGCGAGCCAGCCCCGGCGGCGAAGGCCACCCGCACGGTCGAGGTGGTGTTGAAGGACATCGCCTTCGAGCCCCAGAGCCTCAAGGTCAAGGCCGGTGAGACCGTGCGCTTTGTCCTGATTAACAAAGGCCAGCTGCCCCACGAATTCAACCTGGGCGACAAGGCCATGCACGCCGAGCACCAGAAAGAAATGATCGCCATGCAGGGCAAACTGTTCACTGCCGGCATGAACCACGATGGCATGGACCACGGCCAGATGAACCACGGTGATCACGGCCATGACGCTGGCAACACCGTGCTGGTGCAGCCCGGCCAGCGTGCCGAGCTGACCTGGACCTTCCGCCAGTCGGCGCCCATCGAGTTCGCCTGCAACGTGCCGGGGCATTATCAGGCTGGCATGGTCGGGCCGCTGACCATCGAGTGACTTGCGCTGCAAGGCGGGGTGTAAAAACGGTAGACTAAGGGCATTTCCAAACCTTCAGGTCAGTTTGCATGCATCCCGCCGCCGAACATTCCCCGCTGGGCAAGTCCAGCGAGTACATCGCCACCTACACGCCCTCGCTGCTGTTCCCGATCCCGCGCACGGCCAAGTGGGCCGAGCTGGGCGTTACCGCCCAGACTCTGCCGTGGCAAGGCGTGGATTACTGGAACTGCTTCGAACTGTCCTGGCTGCTGCCGTCGGGCAAGCCGGTGGTGGCGATCGGTGAGTTCGCCATCCCTGCCGATTCGCCGAACATCATCGAGTCGAAGTCGTTCAAGCTCTACCTCAACTCCTTGAACCAGACTGCGTTCGCTTCCATCGCTGAGCTGCAGGCTTGCCTTGAAAAGGATTTGTCGGCGGCTGCCGGCAAGCCGGTGGGTGTGAAGGTGCGTACGTTGGCAGAGGTGGAGGCGCAAGGTGTCGTGGCGCTGCCAGGGCAGTGCATCGATGCGCTGGACGTGGCCATCAGCAACTACGAACAGCCACAGCCAGAGCTGCTGCGCTGCGACCCGGAACGTGTAGTGGAAGAAACCCTGCACAGCCACCTGCTCAAGTCCAACTGCCCGGTGACGGGCCAGCCAGACTGGGGCAGCGTGGTGGTCGAGTACAAGGGCCGGGCGCTGGACCCTGCCAGCCTGCTGACTTACCTGATCAGCTTCCGCCAGCATGCCGACTTCCACGAGCAGTGCGTGGAGCGGATCTACCTGGACTTGAAAAACCTGCTGCAGCCTGAGCATCTGACCGTGTACGCGAGGTATGTGCGCCGGGGTGGGCTGGATATCAACCCGTACCGCAGCACAACGGCGATAAACCCTGAGAATGTGCGTCTGGTGCGGCAGTAGTTCTGACATCACTGGGCCGTTTCTCGGCCCATTCGCGGGGCAGGCCCGCTCCCACAGGTACACCGAGCAGCGCATAGCCTTTGGCAGCGGCCTTGTGTCGCGAAAGGGCCGCGAAGCGGCCCCAGCTTTTGTCAGATGCCCATGCTGTGCAGCGAGTTGACAATGCTGCGCAGGGTTGCGGTCAGGTCCGGGTGGTCGGCCTCGAAGCGCTCTATGGCCAGGTTGACACCGTCCACCACGTTGTTGTCCGGCGTGGCCTCTTCAAGCTTCAGTTGCGCCTCGATCTGCCTGGCTTCCTCGTGTAGCGCGGCCAGTTCTTCATCGGTAAGCGGTACGTTTCGATCCAGTTGCTCGCGCAAGCTGTTCAGGCGCTCTTGCAATTCGCGGGCAGGCATTGGTTGTTCTCCATCAATGGCTTGGCAAGGCATGGACCTCAGCGAAGCGGCAAAGGTTCGTGCCTGTCTTCAGCGTAATCCACTCGCCGGTGCTTTGCATGATCCGCATCAAGGGTGCTGTGTCAGGGTTTTTCACCTTTGCGCCGGCGCAAGGCAATGTCGGTCAGGCAGGTGTCCAGCGCTTCGAGGTGGTCGATCACCGAGTGCACGCCCAGGCGGAACAGCTCCAGCGTGGCCTTGCCGCGGGCCAGCTCTTGTTCCTGTTGGCTCATGCCTTGCCACGCCTGCGAGCCTAGGTCACAGGATGGGCTGCAGGCAGCCAGGCCAATGGTCCACAAACCGGCGTTCAGGCCCGACTGCAGCAGGCGCGGTTCACCGCTGACCAGTACGCAGCCGTCCAGGCATCGGCTGTCGATTGCCATCAGTGCCTGCCAGCAGGCGTTCGGCGCCGGCCAGCGCACGCCATTGGCCACGTGCCCCGGCAACCAGTCGGGTAGCACGCTGGCCAGGCGTTTGCCCTGGGTGCTGCTCAGGTCGTCGAGCCAGATGCACGGCACCTGCTGGCGGCGCAGGCCGGCGAGGGTGTCGAGGGCCCCGGGGGCGGGCAGGGGGCTGCCGCTGGCGGCCTGGACCAGGCAACCGCGCAGGCCGAACAGCACAGCGGTAAAGGCGGGCGCATCGTGCATGGCAACTTCCCTGAAATATTTCGCAGGCTATGCGGTCATTGTTACGGGCCTATGACGCTCAACACATGTTCACAAAATATTGAACAAAAATTTGTAAAGCTGTTTATCAGCCCGCAAGCCTCTATACTGCCGCCTTACCAGCGGCGTACCTGTTGCGCTTGCGGCCGAGAAATTCGATGGAGAAACATCTATGCGTAGGATCGGTGCCGGTGTGATCGAGCGAGTCACCCAGGCCTGTGTCTGTGCCAGCTTGCTGCTGGCACCCGTGGCAGCCACCCAGGCAGCCACCGAGGAGGATCCCTGGGAGACGGTCAACCGGCCGATCTTCCGTTTCAACGATATCCTCGACACCTATGCCCTCAAGCCATTGGCGCAGGGCTACCAGGCAGTAACTCCCCAGTTCCTCGAGGATGGTATCCACAACGTCTTCCGTAACCTGGGCGATGTCACCAACCTGGCCAACAACGTGCTGCAGCTCAAACCGCATGCGGCGGGCGTGGACACGGCGCGGCTGATCGTCAACACCACCTTCGGCCTCGGCGGTTTCTTCGATGTGGGCACCAAGATGGGCCTGCAGCGCAGCGACGAAGACTTCGGCCAGACCCTCGGCTATTGGGGCGTACCCAGCGGCCCGTACGTGGTCATCCCGCTGCTTGGCCCGAGCACCGTGCGTGACGGCCTGGCCAAGTACCCGGACAGCTACACCAAGCCGTACCGCTACATCGACCACGTGCCGACCCGCAACTCGATCTTCGGCCTGGATATCGTCGATACACGCGCCAGCCTGCTGTCCGCTGAAAAGCTGATTCAGGGTGACAAATACATCTTCATTCGCAACGCCTACCTGCAGAACCGTGAGTTCAAGGTGAAGGATGGCGAGGTCGAAGACGATTTCTGAGTCAGGCCTGTGCTGAAAAGGCGACCTTCGGGTCGCCTTTTTCGTAACAGATCAATGCATGGCGAGGATGCGCATGCGGATGAAGCCGCGTTTCTCATCGATTTGAGGGCTTCGCTGGCGTGCGGCATCCTGCTCATTGGGTTACACAGGTCACCTTTCTTATAACTCCCGGTGATTTCGCCTGCAAAGAGCATCGAACTCGACCCACGCATGCTTGAAACGCCTGGCGGATGGGAGTACCGTCTGCGCCTTACAAGGTACCTCTGCCGGTTGCCTGGGCCGCCTTCTTGGCCTACAACTCAAGTAGAGTGTTACCACAGAGTATTCCAGCAGCCGGATGTCAGCCTTGCAGACGCCCCTGCACCAACCCAAATCGGCGCCGTTCGCCCACATGCAGAAAATCAGTGCAACGCTGCTGATCATCGATGATGACGACGTGGTCCGTGCGAGCCTCGCCGCCTATCTGGAAGACAGTGGCTTCAGCGTCCTCCAGGCCAGTAATGGCCAGCAGGGGCTCCAGGTCTTTGAAGAACACCAGCCCGACCTCGTGATCTGCGATCTGCGCATGCCGCAGATGGGCGGCCTCGAGCTGATCCGCCAGGTCAGCGAGCGCGCCCCGCAGTTGCCGGTGATCGTGGTATCGGGGGCCGGCGTGATGAGCGACGCGGTCGAGGCCTTGCGCCTTGGCGCGGCGGACTACCTGATCAAGCCGCTGGAAGACCTTGCCGTGCTCGAGCACTCGGTGCGCCGAGCGCTCGACCGTTCGCGCCTGGTGGTGGAAAACCAGCGTTACCGCGACAAGCTCGAAGCGGCCAACCGAGAGCTGGAGGCCAGCCTGCACCTGTTGCAGGAGGACCAGACCGCCGGTCGGCAGGTGCAGATGAACATGCTGCCAGAGAGCCCCTGGGCTGTCGGGGAATTCGCTTTCGAGCATCAGATCATCCCGTCGCTGTACCTGTCTGGCGACTTCACCGACTATTTCCGTGTGGATGATCGGCGCATTGCGTTTTATCTGGCCGATGTCTCCGGGCATGGCGCGTCATCGGCATTCGTCACCGTGTTGCTGAAATTCATGACCACCCGGCTGATGTTCGAATTCAAGCGCAACAGCAAATTGCGCGAATTCAAGCCGTCGGAAGTGCTCAGCCATATCAACCGTGGCTTGATCAACTCCAAGCTGGGCAAGCACGTGACCATGGTTGGCGGGGTGATCGACGAAGACACCGGCCTGCTGACCTACGCCGTTGGCGGCCACCTGCCGCTGCCGGTGCTGTATACCCCGGGCCAGGCCCGCTACCTGGAAGGCCGTGGCCTGCCGGTGGGTTTGTTCGACGAAGCCACCTACCAGGACCTGGTCATGGAGCTGCCGCCGCAATTCAGCCTGAGCCTGATGTCTGATGGCATCCTGGACCTTTTGCCAGGTGACACGCTCAAAGATAAAGAGGCCGCCTTGCCGGAAATCGTCAAGGCAGCGGGTGGCAGCCTGGATGGGCTGCGCCAACGATTTGGATTGGCTACGCTTGGGGAGATGCCGGATGATATCGCCCTAATGGTGATGAGCAGGAACCTTCAATGAGTACCGGTAGAATCCAGTTCGCCGAGCAGAGTGGTACCTTCGTTCTGAAGTTCGTCGGTGAAGTGCGCCTGACGCTGTGTTCGGCGCTGGATGCGACGATCGAGAAAATCTTCACCGCGTTGAATTTCTCGGCCATCGTCATCGACCTGACGGAAACCGAAAGCATCGACAGCACCACGCTGGGCCTGCTGGCGAAGCTGTCGATTCTGTCGCGGCAGAAAGTCGGCCTGCTGCCGACTGTGGTCACCACCAACCCGGATATTTCGCGACTGCTGCAATCCATGGGGTTCGACCAGGTGTTCAACATCGTCGACCGCCCAGTGCCATGCCCGGAGTGCCTGACCGACCTGCCTTCGCAAGATCAGAACGAAGACGTGGTGCGTTCCAAGGTGCTGGAGGCGCACAAGATTCTCATGGGCTTGAATGACTCCAACCGTGAAGCCTTCCATGACCTGGTGAGTGCGCTAGAGCGGTCCTGATTGTTCGTTCGCAGGGGCCTCTTCGCGGGGCAAGCCCGCTCCCACAGGCGCCACGGGTTTGGACTGTCCGACACCAATCCAACCCTTGCGGGCAGTCCAGTTAATGGGAGCGGGCTTACCCCGCGAAGAGGCCGGCAAGCCCTATAAAATACCCCCCGCCCAATCACTCCCGCCGCGCAAACTCCGTCGCCTCGGCGCCATCAGCATTCAGCTGAAACACCCGCGCCGGCCGCCCCTGTTCATCAAAGAACACCTGCCCCAACCCCGCACTGTTCCACAACCGCTCCCCGGCCTTGCTATGGCTAGGCGTACGCGGCACCACCTCCATTTCCCGTCGCCGGGTAAACCAGTTCAGCGGTGAGCGCGGCGAATACAGCCAGCGGTTGAGCCGGTCGAGCACATCCAGCAGCCGTCGCGGAAATTCATTCTTGATCCCGCTGCTGGTGACCTGCCACAAGTGCGGGCTGCGCTGGCGATGGCGAATCAACACCTCGTAGACGAACGAATAGTGCACATCGCCCGACAGCACCACGTAATGCCCGGGCGTGCGCGAATGGCGGAAAATGTTCAGGATCACCTGGGCGGCGCCGCGGTGGGCCATCCAGTTTTCGGCATCCACCAGTAGCGGGTAGCCCAGCCAGCTGAACAGCTTTTGTACCGTTTCGATCAGCTTGACCCCGAAGATCGGCGCCGGTGACACGATGATCGCTGAAGGGTGGTCGAGCAACGCTTGCTGCAGCTCGCTCAGCGCCTCCCAGTCGAGCAGGCCTGAAGGTTTGGCCAGGTCGCTCTCGCTGCGCCAGCGGCGCGTGCGCGTGTCCAGCACCAGCAGCGGTGGGCTGCTGGGCAGGCTGAACTGCCAGCACTGGAAGCGCAGCAGATCACCGATCAGTTGGTCTTGCGCCTGGCGCTCCAGCTGCGGGCGTGCGAGGGCCTGGTACTGCTCGGCCAGGGCCGTGCAGCTATCCGGGTCGTTGCCCCAGGCCTGGCACAGCAGATAACCGAGCAGGGCATTGCCGATGATCCGCCGCGAGAAGGGGTGGC
This sequence comes from Pseudomonas sp. LFS044, assembly GCF_047978245.1. Lineage (NCBI taxonomy): Bacteria > Pseudomonadati > Pseudomonadota > Gammaproteobacteria > Pseudomonadales > Pseudomonadaceae > Pseudomonas > Pseudomonas sp. LFS044. The sequence goes on along the minus strand of NZ_JBFPFX010000002.1, from coordinate 212,093 downwards.
CATAGGCGGTTTCTTCCCATTGCGCCGAGAGGTTCCAATCGTCGGTGATGTCGTGATCGTCGAAGATCATCAGGCAGGGCAGGTGGGCCATTACCCGCGCCACCTGGCCCAGGTTGGCGGCAAACGCCTCGATCAACGGCAGTTCTGCGCGGTAGCGCGCCTGGTGCGGCTCGGCGAGGCCTGCGGGCATCTGCAGGCTGACCAGTTGCCAGGGCACGGGCGACCACACCAGCAGGTACATGGCCATGACCTCGGCGAAGGTCACGAGGTGGTTGTCGGCATTGCTGGAGGAGAATATCGGTTTGCGCTTGCCGCCAAAGAAGCGCTCGCGCAAGGTTTCGTTGCGTTCCTGGGCGGGCAGCAGGTCGGCGCGGTGGTAATAGCTGGCAGGGTGCTGGTAGAGCGACTGGCTGTCGGCGACGACAGCGCCTTCCAGCTGCTCATCGAACAGGCCGAGGCGCTCGATCAGCGAATGAATGGCCCGCAACATCGGGCCGGCAACGTCATCGGCATACACCTGGTCGCCGGTCATCAGCAGCACAGCAGGGCGCGCTTCAGGCTTGCAAGCTGCCAGCAAACGGTCGGCGCACAGCAGGCCATCGGCGGCTGGGTGATGGGGTTTGCGGCACGAGCCGTGCAGCAGTTGCTCCAGGCGATCGCGCAGCACCAGGCTCGGCCGCTGGGTGCCAGGGTAGAGCAGGTGTGGCGCCCAGTCGGCGATGCCCTGGCCGTTGACCAGCAGGTCGTACTCGATGGCGACGTTACAGGGCAGGGGTTGGGCGAAATGGATGTCCAGCAGGTGAATAAAAGCCTGCTGGCCGATCGGAATGACCTGGCACCCCACCTTGGCCGCGCCATCCATGATGAACTCGGGTTGCAACGGTTGGCTGCCGACTAGCCAGATGGCCAGGCGCTGGGGCTCCAGGCGGCGCAGTACCGGGCCGGCGAGAACGAGGGGCAAGGAGGTGAGGGTCATCAACAGCTCTGGTGTCTGAAAGGCCCGTTTCGGCGGGAGTGAAGCAAAACGGGCGGAAAATGCTGAACATTTCCCGCCCGCCTGGCAAACCAGATTTGTGTCAGGCTTTGTCAGCCATCAGCTTTTCCAGTTTCTCCTGGTCGCGCGCGAACTGGCGAATGCCCTCGGCCAGCTTCTCGGTGCCCATGGCATCTTCGTTCATGGCCCAGCGGAACTGGCTTTCGCTCAGCACCTGCTTGGCCTCGCCGGCATTGCCTGGCTTGAGTGCGCGCGGCAACTCGCCCTGGTCATCGCTCAGTTGCTGCAGCAGCTCCGGGCTGATGGTCAGGCGATCGCAGCCAGCCAGTTGCTCGATCTGGCCGATATTACGGAAGCTGGCGCCCATGACCACGGTGTCGTAACCGTTGGCCTTGTAATAGTTGTAGATACGCGTGACGGACTGCACGCCCGGGTCCTCGGCGCCGACATATTCCTGGCCGGTGCTTTTCTTGTACCAGTCGTAGATACGGCCCACGAACGGCGAAATCAGGAACACCCCGGCATCGGCGCACGCTTGTGCCTGGGCGAACGAGAACAGCAGGGTCAGGTTGGTCTGGATGCCTTCCTTCTCAAGCTTCTCGGCAGCACGGATGCCTTCCCAGGTGGAGGCCAGCTTGATCAGCACACGATCTTTGGGCACCCCAGCCGCCTCATACAGCCCGATCAGCTGGCGGGCCTTGTTCAGCAGTGCCGGCTCATCGAACGACAGGCGAGCATCCACTTCCGTGGAGATACGCCCCGGAATCGCCTTGAGAATACCCGCGCCCACGGCCACGGCGAACTTGTCGCAGGCCAGGTCGACATCGCCCTTGGCGTCGCCTTTGACCTGCTTGAGCAGCTCGGCATAGCCCGGGATGGCGGCAGCTTTGAGCAACAGCGACGGGTTGGTGGTGGCATCCACCGGCTTGAGGCGGGTGATGGCGTCCAGGTCCCCGGTGTCGGCGACAACGGTGGTGAACTGCTTGAGTTGTTCCAGCTTGGAAGTCATGGCGTGCTCTGTCCTGTGCGATGTCTCGACATTACCCGAGCCCCGACGGCCGCTCAAGGGGCCATTGGGGCGGTGGCGAATTGTCGAAGGTGATGATTCGAGTCACCAGCCAGCACGAGGTTCCCCACAAAGAACAGCGCGGTCCCTGTGGGAGCCGGCTTGCCGGCGATAGGCCCGCCAGACCACCTTACCGCCCCTGCAACAACTCCGCCGCTTGGTCAAACACCACCAGTGGCTCCGGCGCCTTGTGAATATCCGCCGACAGCAACTGCCGGAACCGCCGCGCCCCCTTGAAGCCCTGGCCCAACCCCAGAATGTGCCGGGTGACGTGATGCATCGCACCGCCACTTTCCATATGCGCCACGATATAAGGCCGCAACTGCGCCATCGCCTCGCTACGGCTGACCACCGGCGCATCACTGCCAAACAGCAGCTGATCCACCTCAGCCAGCACATACGAGTTGTGGTACGCCTCGCGCCCCATCATCACGCCATCGAACGTCTGAAGATGCGCCTGGCATTCTTCCAAGGTCTTGATGCCGCCGTTGAGCACAATCTCCAGGTCCGGGAAGTCCGCTTTCAATTGCGCGGCCACGTCGTAACGCAGCGGCGGAATCTCACGGTTTTCCTTCGGCGACAGCCCTTCGAGAATCGCGATCCGCGCATGCACGGTAAAGCTGCGGCAGCCCGCCTCGCGCACCGTACCCACGAAATCACACAACTCGGCATAGCTGTCACGGCCATTGATGCCGATGCGGTGCTTCACGGTGATCGGCGTCGACACGGCATCACGCATGGCCTTGACGCAATCGGCAACCAACACGGGGTGGGCCATCAGGCAGGCGCCGATCATGTTGTTCTGCACCCGGTCGCTCGGGCAGCCGACATTCAGGTTGACCTCGTCATAACCCGCATCCTCCGCCAGGCGCGCACACGCGGCCAGGTCGGCCGGCACGCTGCCGCCCAGTTGCAGCGCCAGCGGGTGCTCGGAGACGTCATGGCGGAGGAAACGGTGGGCGTCGTTGTGCAGCAGGGCGCCGGTGGTGACCATTTCGGTGTAGAGCAGCGTGTGCTTGGAGAGCAGGCGCAGGAAGAAGCGACAGTGGCGGTCGGTCCAGTCCATCATGGGGGCAACGCTGAAGCGGCGTGACGGCTCAGGGCGCGTGGTTTGTGGCTTGGAGCCTGATGTTGCAGTCATTTCGTTCAACGTGTTTTGTACCGATTTTCGGGGTTTTGGGGCGTTTTTATCAAGCGCTTGGTACAATGTACCAATCGACAGACGACGTGTACCAATCTCAGATGGCAACGATCAGAACGCGTAAAAAGGCCGATGGCAGCACTAGCTACCTCGTCCAGATCCGCATTAATCGCGACAAGGTGACAGTCTACCAAGAGAGCCAAACGTTCGCCCGCAAACAGGCTGCAGTGGCCTGGGCGAAGCGACGGGAAACTGAGTTGTCTGAGCCTGGTGCTATCGAGCGCGCCAACCGGGTAGGGCACACGGTCAAACAGATGATTGACCGTTACCTTGTAGAGGCAGAGAAAGCTCGGCCTCTGGGCGAGAGCAAGCGACGTACTTTAAACGCCATCAAGAACAGCTACCTGGGTGAGATGGTCGACTCCGACATCAGCCAGCAGGTGCTGGTGGACTATGCCCTATGGCGTATGAGCCCCGCAGGCGGTGGTATCAAACCGCAGACAGCCGGCAATGATCTGGCTCACCTGGGTTCAGTGTTGTCGCTTGCCAGGGCGGCGTGGGAGTACGAGATCAACCCCCAAGCTATGCCCGACGCACGCCTTGTCCTGAAACGCCTCGGCTACAACATGAAGAGCCGGGAGCGGGATCGCCGGCCAACGCTTGAAGAACTCGACAAGGTGCTTGAGCATTTCTTCGAGATGCTTGCACGGCGTCCGACAGTCATTCACATGCCGAAGGTGGTTGCGTTTGCCATCTTTTCCACGCGCCGTATGGACGAGATCGCTCGCATCATGTGGGAGGATCTGGATGAGCACCGCCAGGCGGTGAAAGTGCGGGACATGAAGAACCCCGGGCAGAAGATCGGTAACGATGTGTGGTGCCATCTGCCGGATGAGGCGTGGGCGATTGTGCAAAGCATGCCGCGTCAGTGCGCTGAGATCTTCCCTTACAACACCGACTCAATCGGCACGGCCTGGTCCAGAGCGTGCAAGATGGTTGGCGTGGAGGACCTGCATTTTCACGATCTGCGCCATGAAGGTGTGAGCCGGTTGTTCGAAATGGATTGGGATATCCCGAGGGTGTCGAGTGTTTCCGGTCATCGGGACTGGAACTCGCTGCGGCGTTACACCCATCTGAGGGGGCGTGGTGATCGATATATGGAGTGGAGTTGGTTAGAGCGGATTATCCAGGCCCCAGTCGCCCTAGGCGCCCGGGTTGAGTAGTTTGTTGGGGTACACGGAACGGCGGTGATTAGCCCTGCGCGTAGCAGCGCTTTGAGTCGATCCGGCTGGCAGGAGTGGCCGCTTTCGACCCATAGCGGCCACTCACAGCGGCCAGCATTGCCTCATTCTTTGCGGACAATACATTTGGCGCTTATGGAGCTTTGTGCGAAAGGCGCAGGGCGAGAGAATCTCCACTCCTCCAGCGCGGCAACAGGTTCGTTTCCAGCAAAAATAAAAGTGATCGGCACCTGTGCCCCCGAGACGGCCATTACCTGCCAGACTCAATGCTCTTTGTCTGATGCGATCTTAGCGCCGCAGAGGACGAGGATCAGTAACGCTGAGGTGAAGAGCAAAGAGAAGCTTAGGGACGTCGCATGAGCGATCAATCCAATCGCAGCCGGCCCCATCAGTATGCCTAGGTAGCCGATCGCATTGACTATCGCCAGCGCTTGAGCCACGGGCATTACAGTCTGATGCCCGGCCGTGGAGCAAAATATCGGAACGAGATTCGAGATTCCTAATCCGACGAGCACGAACCCCCAAACCGAAACAATCCAGTGGTCGATACCCACCGCCAACGCCATGCCGCCCATAGCCAACAAACTTCCTATCAGTAGCACTGTTCGCGACCCTACCCTGCTGACGATCCAATCACCTGACAGCCTCCCTACTGCCATGGTCACCGAAAAAGCGGCATACCCGATGCCCGCAATATCAGAATCCACGTCCCGGTTTGAAGTCAAATAGACAGCACTCCAGTCGAGCATAGAACCTTCAACCAGAAAAGCGATGAAGCACAGCCCCGCCAGTAACAACACTAGCCTGGTTGGCTTCATCTTAGCCGGCGCTCCCTCTAGCTCCGCGAACGGGAGCATGTGACGACCAAGAGATAAGAGCACCACGCCTAATCCAAGAGCTAATGTAAGTATTGACTGTACAGGATTGAGGCCTAACCAGAGCAGGAGGCTTACCGTACCGGCGCCGAAAATGTTGCCGACGCTGGCCAGGCCATGAAAGCCAGACATCATCTGCTTGCCGTGGTGACGCTCGACAAGCGAGCCTTGAAGATTCATGTTTACATCGGCTGTACCGATGGCGGCCCCAAAAATAAACAAAAAAGACAAGAGTGCCCAATATGAAGTGGCAGTTGCCAGACCAACAAGGGCAACAGCGGTAACAGCGCTTGCAAGATAGACAGTTGTCCTGCAGCCAATTCGATTCGCTAAACTGGCCACAAACGGCATCATGCACATCTACGGCGCCTGGATCAGCCCCATGCCGATCGCCTTGACGACCGCCTGCACCTTGTTGGCCGCGCCGAGCTTGGCGAGGATGTTGTTGATGTGGAACGTGACGGTGCGCTCGGAGATGTTGAGCTGTTCGCCGATCTCGCTGGCGGTGCGGCCTTCGCTGGTCCAGCTCAGCACCTCGCGTTCGCGCTTGGTGAGCGAGATGCTCGCGGCCGGCGACAGCTTCGGCACGAGGAACCGGCCCATCAGCGAATGCGAGAGATTGGCGAGCCAGTTGGCCTGCAGCGTCAGGCTGTTGATCTCGGCCGGCGTGAGGCGGTCCGAGCGCCGCGCGATGGTCAACAGTCCGAACACGCCGCGCGCGGCCCAGCTCGACTGCGCGACGCCGACCGACATGCCGAAGTCGCGCGCGTCGCGCCAGAGCGACGGTTGCTCCGCCGCATCGGCGTCGGGCCAGATGATCATGTTCGGGCTCGCCGCCCCGTCGCGCACGGTCGGATCGATCTCGATGTAGTTGCGCGCCTGATAGTGCGCCATCCAGCCCGGCGGATAGGTGTCGAAGATCTCGACCAAGGGCTGCGATCCCGGCTGCGGCACGCGGATTCCATAGCAGCAGTACTCGAAGCCGAGACGCTTCGAGTATGCGGAAACCTGGTGAAAGAGCTGCTGCTCGTTTTCCGCCGTATTGAACTGGTGGTAGGCATCCTGCCAGCGTAGTTCCATTGATCCGGTACCAAGGCCCAAGAGGAGCAGACCTAGTGCCGCCTCACCTATCTGCGCCCTTTCCTTAGCAAATGGAACCAAAGGTGCCCATGCGCCCATACAAGATCCCGCTAGGAAGAAAGCATATCTGGAGGCGGAAAGCGTATTAGAGGTAAAAAAAGTTCGTTCCGTACTATTCATCTAATAAAGCCTGTAGTTGGCAAGCGGACACTAAGCCCGTAACTTATGGTTCAGACCGGTAATAAAATTTTTGCTGGCGCGTGCGACCTAGAAAGCTAGAGCCTTTCCCATGTAGAGCTAGCTAGTAAGGACACCAGGTGAATAGCCGAATTTTTCGCCGACATCTTAGCCCATACCGTTCAGCGCGCAGCCATAAAAAATAGCATTGATGAGTTGTGATCAGAGAAGGTCTTCATAGGGCGTTGTGGCGTTGAACTGACTGTAAAGTGTCTTCGTCTACTTCCTCAAGCCAATAATCGATTCGTCGAACTTCTCGTCATACAAACACTCATCAATAACACTGGTCAATGTGTTCATCCAAAAAATTTCCTGACCCACTAGCTATTTGTTTCGGGCTCTTGCCCAGCGCAAGAAACCGTACAGGTGTACGATTTCTATCCTACTGCGAGCGCTGATCGAGGTCAATGAAATCGTACGGTTGTACGGTTTCTTGCCCTATGCTAATGTCAGCTGGCAGAGATAGGAGCATGCATGACGAACGAGAAACGGAAGACTTGGCAGCAAGACCCTCATCGTAGGGAGAATATCCTCAAGGCAACCCTAGACTGCATCGAACTGCACGGGGTTGTATGCACAACGTACCGAAAGATTTCCGAACTGTCGGGCGTGCCTCTCGGTTCACTTACACACTACTTCCCGAGCATGCAGGAGCTGCTGCTGGAGGCATTCCAGCTGTTGGCTCAATGCGTATCTACTCGATTTGCAGCAGCAATTCGAAAAGCAAAGACTAAAGAAGACGCTTGCAATGCGATCGTGGATGTTATCTTTGAAAGATTCACATTCGGCACTAGAACGATCCAGCTGACTTGCGAGCTCTATATTTTCGCGGGTCGTAACTCTGTGATGAAGAATGTTATGAAAGACTGGATGCTTGAAATCAGAGGATCACTCGAACTCTTTTTCTCCCCCTTGTCAGCAGTCGCGCTAGATGCTCTGATTGAAGGGGTCATTCTTCATCGGTCAGTAATCCCCATTGCTCGTGAAGACGCTTACAAAATGATAGCCAGGCTATCCGATTTGTAATAGTCATTGTTTGGCAGACAAAAAAATAAAGCGTTATCTGGCCAGCATATCCAAACTACGTAGGTATAAGCGGCACGGTAACGTCCTGTCTGATGATTGAAAGAGGTTGCCGCTCTCGCTGCGGGATGTAAACCGACGCCGTTGCTGCGTTTCTTGTAAGGGTATGAACGTCCGCTCTGGGTCGAAAGCGGTCACTATCACATAATGGATTTGGGCATTTTCAGCCGTTCTGATCCAGCCGATTTAGGGGGCGGGTCGATAGCCGCCATCGCAGGCGGCCATCGACGCAAGGTAGCTAAGCCGTATTCGAATGGGTGAAGAGTCGGATGCAGCCAGATGTTCCGTGCGGCCGGTTGACACTGATCAAGTGGGGTGAAATCTCCGTATCAGCGTACCCGTCACCTCTTATTCAATTGCGCACACTCTTTTCGCGCAGCATCCCGCTGCTGGTCCAGGTAGAGAGCCAGATCAGCAATGTGTATGCCTCGGGCGCTCTTCTGGCTCGGTTCAAGCCGGGTGATCGGTAGCTTGATCTCTCCGGCCAGCACCTTGCGTTGGAATACAAGCGGCGTTAGGTGCGTGAAGTAGTCAGCGCATACCTGTTCGAGCGAGATAATCGCCGTGCCGTTGTACTGCGCCATCAAAAGAAAGGCTGTGTTCACGCATGGCCCTCCTGTTCCAGCGAATTCGTCTCTGCGTTGCTGGGCCGAGCGGATTGCCTACCCTCACTGAGCTGGGTTAGCACCTGCTTGCTGGCAAGGTTAAACAACTCGTCGGCGCTAACTGGCGCTATGGACTGCTCGAAGTTGCGCACGGCCTCAAACCGAGTTCGATACAGCCCGGCCTGGCCGAGCCAAGCGGCTGCGTTGGGGGTCGCGGTCGGTGCGGGATCGTCGTGCTGGCTCATGCTGCCTCCTCCGCGCTTGTGGCACCGGCAGGGGTTTCGCGCAATTGGGTGTGAATCCGTTTAGCCAGGCCTCCCAGTTGGGTGGCTTGCAAGCTCGCGCGTGATGCCTGCTGAGTTGCCTTCATTGCGATTAGCGTCCGCTCAGTCAGATTCAATGTTTCGATGGCGCTGATAAGCAGCTCGTAATCTGTTCTGGCCACTGCTAACCCGGTGTAAGACATGATCCGGGCTTCCAGCTCGCGGATGCTGCCTTTTAGTTGTGCGACAGCAAGGTGATGCCTGCGATGGTCCGCTTCGGTCTGAACTTGGGCTTTGTCCAGGTCGTCTTGAAGGCCTTTAATCTGCAATTTCAGATCGGCTTTCAGGCGCTGTTTGCCGGTGTCCAGGCCTCGGTTGAAGGCGCGATGGCGAGCTTTCGCAAACAGTAAGGGCAGAACAATCAGGGTAGCCAGCCACAGGATACCTAGGGCGAGTACTTGTTGATGCGGTTGCATGTGCTGTGCTCCGAAGTGTCCAGCACCGGCCGGAAGTGTGGTGGTGGCCTGGTGCTGAAGCGTTGCCCCTGATGGCCGGGGCCGCCTCTGTTACGCCGTCTTATTCGCTTGGGTGTCTAGGTAGTCGGCGAGTTCGTGCAGGTAGATCACGTACTGCGCTCGGGCTGAGTGATGCAGCTTTGTAGGCTTCAGCCCAATCTTTCCGGCGTTGATCAACTCCTTGAACCGGCGATCTGTCTTTATGTGCGGGAAGTAGCGCTCTCGCACGGCAGTCAGTGTCGGGCAGGGTGTTGTCCACTCATTGCGCAATTGGCGAAGCGTGTCGGTCATGGGTGCTCCCCGTGACTCACTGGGAGTCGGCCGAGCTTGGCGCGCACCGCTTCGGCAAGCGTGTGCTTACAGCTGCCGTACGCCGTCGCGCGAATCTCGCCTTGGTCGTTGGTGACAACGGTCCCAAACGGTTGCTCTTGGTCGGTGGTGGGGGTGATGAAGGCGCGTAGGCCTTCCGGGAGAACATCGCTCACGCAGTCCAGCGCTTCCATCAAGGCGATAGCGCGTTGGGTCTGTAAGCCCGACTCTGTTCGGCCATTGGCTACGTCCTGCAGGAAATCGCGCAGGGACATGTACTTAGTGGAGTCACCACGGCGCAGGGTTATCGAGCCCGTATAGGGGCCGAACCGCACTTGCAGGTGGTGATCGCGGCTGTCGTTCTCCACCTGAATGTGAGCGTCGACAGTTGTTTCGGGACGCCGTAGCGGGCAGGTGGTGTTCCCGCCATTCTCCAGCGTGCGCTCCAGCAGCATCACGCGGCGTAGATTGATAGTGAATTCGTTCATACCGCACCCCCGTTAGGGACAGCGCGGACGTTGCCCCCAGGGGAGACGATCACTTGCAGACCGGTCGAGCGTTGAAACGCTTCAACGATGGCGGGGTGGGTGCAGGTGGTGGGGTGCAAGTAGATCTTGCACCCGTTCCTGTGCTGTGCAGTTGGCATATCTGGACCTCGGTGGTGAGAGGGTAGAGGTCCAGACAATACTTAAACGAATTTATACGGTCAATACTAATTCGTATTGACCGTATGGGCGGTGTGGTCAGAAGATTTCCAGCTTGGAAACCACTACACCACAGATCGAAGCGTCTTCGGGCAGCTCAATAATTGGGTCAGGCCAAGATGGGTTCAATGGCTTGAGAAATCTGCGCTCCCCCTCCAGTACCAACTGCTTAAACGTGGCTTCCTTGCTGTCTGCGAGCTTGGCGATTACCAGAGAGCCGTTCTCATAATCCTTGTTCGGGTCGACAAAGATGATGTCGCCGTCCATGAACGAGCGCCGCTCATGTGGGTTGAACATTGATAAGCCTCGGACTCTCAGGGCGAACGTCGCGTTGCTATGAGATACAGCGCAAGGCAACCAATTTTCTACATCCTGCAGTTCGAGGACATCCTGCATTTCACACCACGTTCCCGCCTGTACCCATGAGATCAGCGGTACAAATCCGCGAATACGTGGTCCTGGTTCGATGTTGGAGTTGGGGCCGATAACTAGTTCAGGCGCTTCCCCTCCTTTCCAAAGCCACTCGCTGGTGACGCCCAAGGCTTTCGCCAGCTTTTCGACGTTCGCCTGGCGTGGGCTTGCAGAGGTGCCGGTGAGGATTCGGTGGATGGTCGGCTGCGGTACCCCTGACCGTCTTCCCAATTCCCCTTCAGACCACTGCAGTTCATGCATTCGCTGTGCTACGCGCTTTCCTATCACGGCCTATGCTCTGATTCGTTTGCGTATCGGAATTGTATTGCTCGCATCAATTCGTTTGGGTATTATCATGCCAATTCGATAACGCATCGGTGGGTGCAATGACCATTCAAGAGATGCTTCAAAAACTGACTGATCTGGGGTTTTCGCAGCGTGCGATCGCAGATCGAGTTGGCGTCACACAGCCAACGATCTATCGAGCAACCAAAGGCGCGGCCGTCCGCTATGAGATCGGCAAGGCTATTGAGCAGTTCTATGAAGAGCAAAAAAAGGTCGCTGAAAAGCAGCCTAAGTAAGGACTGCTGAGCTAGGGCCTCTCACCACAAGAATTCCTAGCTCAGCAAGCACGGCGCAGAGCGCCGTTGTACCCGCCATCCGGTTGCCTCTCACCACAAGATTCGCCGGATGACTAGAACCGCGTGAAATGCCCGCACAGCACGCAAAGCACAGCACACCGGTTGTATTCACAGGATAGGGCGTACTTACCTCTGTGACTACACCGTTAATCGAGGTTTAACGGTTTATGAGTCGTATCGACACTCTGCCGGGAGTAGGGCCGGCACTATCCCTCAAGCAGGCGCTCTACCGCGCCGGTCGCGATTACAAGGGTGGGATCACCCGCCTGGCGTTTGAGATGGGTATGGATCTCGACGCTCTCCAGAAAAAGCTTAAGCACGACGAAGAGCGCCGCTGGCTCACCCCGGACGAGCTGGAAGAGGTGCTGCAGTGGACCGCAGACCGGCGTGTCCTCGACGCTTTGGGGCGTGCGGCCGGCGTAGTTTGGTACCGACCGTGCCCGATCCCTGCAACCAACGAGCAGTTGAAAGCGGTTGGCCTTTTGCTGAAGGAAGCTGCTGAGTTCGTGAGCAGCATGCACGAAGGTGCTGCTGACAACGTGTGGGAGCTGCACGAAGTGCAGAAGCTTGAGGCGTGTGGCCTGGATGTTATCCGCCAGGTACTGGCGATTACGTCAGGTGCGCGTCAGGCTATGGAGGACCAGGTCAATGGCTGATGCAGTCGATTTCGCGAATGATCAGGTCGAGTACTTTCTCCAGCTGTCGTTGCAGCGCCTTGCGCGTCTGCCTGGCAAGCCGAGCGCACAGTTTTGCGACGACTGCGGCGAGCCGATTCCGTTGGCTCGACAGCAGACCGTCGAGGGCTGCGATACCTGCGTCGACTGCCAGGAGCTGCGGGAGCGCCGTCGATGAGTGAGCGCCCAGTAGCAACTACGGCCGGATGGGCGCGCCGTTACATCGAAACCTTTGGCCTCGCCCTGGTGCCCATTGAACCGGGCGAAAAAGGCCCAAAAGGTAAGGCTTGGAATACCCCTGAGGGCTATATCACCGATGCAAACGCTGCGGAGGCGTTCTGGTTGGAGCATCCCGATCACAACCTTGGTGTTGTGCTCGGCCCTAGTCGTGTTTGTTCGCTTGATGTGGATGATGTCGCGCTGTCCCGTATTGCTTTGCGCGACGCCTTTGGGCTGGATCTGGAGGCGCTCGCAGCTGCATACCCAACCGCTGTGGGTAACCCTGCGCGTTTCCGTGTAATGTTTCGGGTGCCGGATGAGGTTGAGCTGAGCCGGCGCTCTTTGGCGTGGCCAAACCAGGCCGACCCGGATGGTTCGATCTTGAAAGCGCTCACTGCTCAAATGGTGGCGGCGAAGGATGCTGGTGACGCGACACGCGAGGCGGCTCTTAAGATAGCGGCTGAGCCTTTTAAGAAAATCACCGTTTTCGAGTTACGTGGTGGCGCTGTGCAAGACGTTCTGCCGCCCTCCATTCACCCAGGCACCGGTCAGCCGTACACATGGCGTATACCACCATCTGCCGCCGGCCTTCCTGATCTGCCCGCCGAGCTGTTGAACATCTGGCTAAATTGGGACCAGCTCAAGCCCCAGGCGCTCGCAGTGTGCCCGTGGGCTATTAAGTCGGCTCCGGCGGTCTCTCAACCAACCCCGCGCCCTCGTCCAGCCACTGCGCCGTCAGGTAGTTCATTGCCTGAAGTCATTCCTGAGTTCAACCGAACCTACGATATCGCCACTTTGATTGAGGGGCACGGCTACAAGCGCATTGGTGGCAAGTGGCTCTGCCCTCACAGCAGCAGTGGTGACCCTGGTGTGACGATCTCGGAGGGCAAGCTGTATTCGCACCACAGCTCAGATCCGCTGGCTAACGGTCACAAGAATGATGCCTTCGATGTGTACTGCATCCTTGTGCACGACGGCAACCAACGAGAGGCAACCAAAGCGGCGGCGCGAATGTTAGGGCTGGATGCGAAGTCGAGACCGCCGGCCCCTCCGCCCATTGGAGAGCTTACCCAAGCCCCATCGGCTAATGAGCCTGTTGGCCACCTTGAGGATGGGCTGACAAGTGAGGAGGTGCACCGCCATGCAACGCCCACGACAAGCGAGCCCGGCGCGGGCGCCTTCGCGGCCAACGGGGGGGAGGGGGGAAGTACTATGGACATTGCCACCGCAATGCGCCGCTTCGCCCTAGTCGAGGGGACCACAAACGTCTGGGACATGGACAAAGCGAAGCCAATGAAGCGTGGCGGCTTCGAGGCTCTTATAGGCAAGCCGCTTGCGAAGGAGTGGATGGAGCGTACCGACAAGAAGTTGATCGCGCCCGAGCAAGCACAGGAGCTTGATCAGGCTCGGCGTCTCTCAGCCAAGAAAGGCGGTGCACTGAAGCTCGACCCCATCGAGCGATACGTGTACATCGATGGTACCAAGGACGTTTGGGACAGAGAGAAGAAACGCCGTATCGCCGAAGGCGCCGTGAAAATGGCAATGGGGGAAGAGTACAAGTGGTGGCTCAACAGCCAGGATCGCCGCGTGGTGGACGTCGACCATATCGTGTTCGATCCCACCATGACCAAGGATCCCAACATCTACATCAACACCTTCGAAGGGCTGCCTCTGGAGCCGGTGCGTGATGATGCAGCCTGCGAGAATCTGCGCTGGTTGATCTCGTTCCTCTGCAACCATGACGAGGAAGCGCTGGGCTGGCTGACGAAGTGGTTGGCGTATCCGCTCCAGAATATGGGGGCCAAGATGGATACAGCAGTGCTAATGCACTCCATCATGGAGGGATCGGGCAAGAGCCTGCTGTTTGCGGATGTTTTCGGCCAGTTGTACGGCCAGTACTCTGCGACTGTTGGGCAAACGCAGTTGGAAGGTAGCTTCAACGCCTGGCAGAGCCGCAAACTGTGGGCCGTATTCGAGGAGGTCGTCAGCCGCGACCAGCGTTACAACCAAGTGGGTAAGATCAAGCACATGATCACTGGCAAGACCGTGCGGATGGAGTCTAAGTTCATCAATGGATGGGAAGAAGCCAACCACATGAATGCGGTCTTCCTGAGCAACGAGATCATGCCTTGGCCTATCAGTGATGATGATCGTCGTATGCTGGTGATGTGGCCGTTGCAAACGCTGCCGGTAGAGCGCCAAAAGGCCATTGGCCGGGAGTTGGCCAAGGGCGGTGTAGCGGCGCTTTACGGCTGGCTGCTCGCGCTCGACCTCGGCGATTTCAATCAGCGTACTCGCCCTCCGAAGACGGAGGCGAGACAACGCCTGGTCGCGCTAAGCCGAACGGCATGGCAAACTTTCCTGAGTCTCTGGCAAACTGGAGAGCTTGGACGAGGTCTTTGGGGTTGCTGCCTCGCTACAGATTTGTACGCGTTGTTCATTGAATGGTGTTCGCGTAACAAAGAGCACTCAATGAGTCAGACGAAGTTCTCACTGATGCTCAGCGCAACGGTCGAGAAGACGCGTTCGATTCCGTGGACGGACGGAAACAACCGTCGATTTGCCGCGTTCTTCTTCCCCTCTGATTCCGATGCTTCCCTACCCCCATCGTTCAATGCGGCCGAGCTGGGGCAAGCCGTTATCACCTGGCGCAGCAAGGCGAAACTTGCAGGGTGGAACGTAGATGCTTGGGAGCACGTGAAGGGGGTGGCTGCATGAAGCCAAATGCCCCTGTGTTGGGTGTGTTGGGTTTGTGTTGGGTAGGTTTGTGTAACCCAACACACGTTGAACCCCCGAATTTCAAGGCTTCCCGTACCTCTGTGTTGGGTGTGTTGGGTTTGCGCACGCGCACGCGTGCGCGGGAAATATTTCTCTCGGCGCAACGGCTCTACAAAAAAACCTATGCGAGGACAAAAAAACCCAACAAACCCAACACACTCAACACACCTATTGATAAGGCACTGAATTTATTGAGTTTTAACTGTGTTGAGTTTGTGTTGGGTTGCGGTTTTTTGTGTTGGGTTGGGGATCTTGGGAGAGCAGACTCATGAATGACGAAGCCGAGCGCCTACAAATGGTTGAGGGGCTGATGCAGCACTGGGGGGAGCAGCGGGCACTCCTCGGGCATCAGGCCGGATTGGGTAGTCAGATGGGCAGCATCATGGAGTGGAAGGGCGCAGCTCCTCGTGGCGGAGTTGCCGGGGCGAGGGTACTTATTAGTGGAGCGGGTTTGGATCATTCAGCAGCGGAGATTGATGCAGCAGTTGCGGAGTTAAACCGCCGTGACAAGCGCGGGGCAATCCTGGCGAAACTGGCCACTTACAGGTATCTGCATGGGGCAACCATCCGTGAGCAAATGCGCGAGGTCGGGCTGGCGGAGGGTGCCGACCGGACCTATCGGAACTGGATCAAGTCACTGCACCTACAGGTGCTGGCCATCCTGATGGCTCGATCTGGGCCAAACAGACGACATACCGTTCGTCGGTTCACAATGCGCCGAGTGTGCGCTGAGGATGCGTCGAAGTAGCGTCAAGACGGAGTACCGAAAATGACCTCTTTTCGGTTTTTCCGATGGCATGTAAAAAGACGCCACGATATGAAAAGTGCGCTTAGGCGCTTCCCCACAAGCACTGTGCTGTGCGACCCGCTCCGATATGTCGGCGCATTGAGAACCCTGCCAACTGGCGGGGTTTTCTTTTTCCGGCGCCGTGCTTTGCCAATGAGGCTTACATGAACAGCGAGCAACAAACGTTAGCCGAACTGCCGATCTGGATGGTGATCGTGCTGTCCTTGGTCGGCGGTGTTTCGGGAGAGATGTGGCGGGCGGATATGGCGGGCGCTCGCGGTTGGGGGCTGATTCGCCGGTTGGCGTTGCGCTCTGGTGCCTGCGTGACCTGCGGTCTTTCGACCAACATGCTGCTGTACGCCCTCGGCGTTTCGGTATGGGCGGCAGCAGCGGTTGGTTGCTTGGCTGCGATGGCTGGCGCCGATGTCGCGATCAACCTCTACATGCGCTGGGCCGCCAAGCGGCTGGGGCTGGAGCAGGCGCCGCCCCAGGCCGGCGAGCCGGGGCAATGACCCGGCCGGCAGCCCCGGCGGGGCGGGGGACCCTGGCGATATGGCCGGGGTACGGGGCAGGAAACCCGCGGTTCTTTGTTAGCGGGAGGTTCACCAGCTTAGTGAACTACGGTGAACTGGTTAACCCCCCGAATTCATTGGGTGAACTGGACGCTTCGACATGACGCAGCTGACTAAATCGGAGTTCGCCGCCCGGCACGGATGGTCGAAATCCTACGTTTCCAAACTGGCCAAGCAGGATCGCCTGGTGCTGACTGATGACGGCAAGGTCGATGTCGAAGCCACGGAGTTGCTGCTGGCCGAGTCCGCTGATCCGAGCAAGGCGGCTGTTGCTGCCCGCCACGAAGAGAGCCGCATCGAACGTGACGTTCGAAGTCAGCTTCAGCCCGGCCCCGGCCCATCGGCGGTATCACAGCCGGAACTGACGCCCGGCGGTGCTCACAACTTCCAGAAATCGAAGGCGCATCGCGAGTATTACCTCGCCCAGCTGGCCGAGGCCGAGTTCAACAAAGTCCAGGGCAACCTGGTGGAGCGGAAAGCGGTGGAAGACGCGGCCTATGCGGCGGGCAGGATGCTTCGTGACCAGTTCTTCGGGCTCGCACCTCAACTCGCTGCCGAGCTGGTGGGGATGAGTGACCCATGGGATATCGAGAAGCACCTCGCCAGCGCCTTCCGCCGAGTCTTCACCGAGGTCGACAAGATGAGCAGCATCGACCTCGACCGAGCGATCACACAGAGCTGAGCCTATGCCCACCGGATACGCAAACGGTGCTGAGGTGTACCGCGAAGCGTATTGCCGAGGGCTGACGCCTGACCCCGAGCTGTGGGTAGACGAGTGGTCGGATGAGTACATGCGGATCCCGCGTGATACCGGCGCCGCCGAGCCTGGCAAGTACCGCACCGCGCGTACACCGTATGCCCGTGAACCTATGCGCTGCCTGTCCCCAGCCCACCCGTGCAAGCGGGTGGTGACCAAGGTCGCCTCGCAGCTGATGAAAACTCAGATCGCCTTGAACTGGATCGGTGCGCTGATCCACATGGCTCCATCCAACATCCTGACGCTGCTGCCCAGCTTAGCCTTGGCCAAGCGGGTGTCTTCGCGGATCGGCAAGACGATCGATGTCACGCCCGAACTCAAGGCGCGTGTGGCGGCCAATCGCTCCAGGGATGCTCGAAACACCATGGATACCAAGGAGTTCGAGGGCGGCACGTTGTATGCCACCACGGCTGGCTCGGCTGCCAACCTGTCCGAGCTGTCGGCGCGTTACATCTACGGCGATGAAGTTGATCGTTGGGATGTCGACGTCGACCAAGAGGGTGACCCCATCAAGCTGGCCGAGGCCAGGGGCAGTACCTTCGGCCGTAACGCCAAGTTCTATTTCTCCAGCTCACCGCTCATCAAAGGGGCGTCGCGAATCGACGACCTGTTCATGATGGGGGATCAGCGCCATTTCTATGTCCCGTGTCCGGCTTGTGGGCACATGCAGGTGTTGAGCTGGGACCGCCTGCTGTACTCGGCTGACTTCAGCACTGTGCACTACCAGTGCGCTGGCTCTGATTGTGATGTCCTGATCGAGGAGCACCACAAGAGCGAAATGCTGGCCAAGGGCGAGTGGCGCGCTCATGCGCACGGTGACGGCGAGACAGTCAGCTTCCACCTCAATGCGCTGTATGCACCTCTGGGTTGGCACTCCTGGACGATGTTGGCCCGAGAGTTCGAGGAGGCCAAACGCGCCCAGGATCGCGGCGACTTGGAGCCCATGCAGGTGTTCTACAACACCCGCCTGGCTGAGGTCTGGGACAGTGCGGTCGAGCAGACGAAAGCTGAGGTGCTGCAGGCCCGCGCGATGCAAGGAGACTATGTCCTCGGCACCTTGCCCGTGGGAGCGCTTGCCTTGACGGCCTCCGTCGACGTCCAGGCCAACCGCCTGGAGTTGATGGTGATGGCCTGGGGTACCGGCATGGAGCGCTGGGTGGTCGATCACCAGGTGATCCCTGGCGATCCGGCCGACGAGCGTACCTGGTCGCTGTTGGACGAGCGGTTGAAAGTCCGGTACCGGCACCCCTGCGGCGTAAGCCTCGGGATCTTGGCTACCGGCATCGACTCCGGCGGTCACCACACGCATGAGGTCTATCAGTTCGCCCGCGTGCGCCGCTGGCGCAACGTGTTCGCGCTCAAGGGTGCGAGCAAGCCGGGTCGGCCAGTCATCGCCCAGCGTCCGTCCCAAGTGGATGTCACTTGGAAGGGTCAAACGGAGCGCAACGGTGCAGAGCTGTGGATCGTTGGTACCGACACGGCCAAGGACTGGATCTACAACCGCTACAGCTTCGAGAAAGGCCCAGGCGCGTTGCACTTCGCCAAGGATCTGCCCGACGAGTTCTTTCAACAGTGTGTGGCTGAACGAAAGGTCGCCCGCTACGTGAAGGGCTACAAGCGCATCGAGTGGGTCAAGGGCAAGGCCGACCGCAACGAGGCACTAGACCTGATGGTGTACAACCTGGCCATGGCCAACTTCCTCGGCCTGCACCGCTACGGCGAACAGGACTGGAACAAGCTGAGGCAGGCGCTGGCGCAGGCCAACCTATTCGAGCATGGCGAACCGGAGCCACCTCGGCCCCTGGCCAGCGAGCCGGACGACGATCAGGACGACAAGATCGATTTACCAGCACCCGCGCCTGTAGCGGGCAAACACAACGATCCAACGCCACCTCCACCGCCGGCTCCCCGGGCGGTACCCCAACCCATGCAACGCCGCAGCTCCAGCAGCGGCTACCTCAAGAGACGCTGACATGGCCTATACAAAAGCACATCTCGACGCTGTCGAGCGGGCGATTGCGCGCGGTGAAAAGATCGTTCGCTACTCGGACCGCACCGTCGAGTATCGAACGGTGGACGAGCTGATTAAGGCTCGCGACCTGATCCGCACTGAGCTGACGAATGCCGCCGGACCACGTTCGCGCGTCGTGCGCGTATCCCACGGAGGCAAGGGTCTGTGAGCGGACGCTACTTGTCCCTCGGTCGGTCGGGCATCTTGGTGCCCGAGCGGATCAAGGCCAGCTATGAAGGCGCCGCCGAGGGACGGCGCTCATCGGGATGGGATGCGCCGGATACCGGCGTGAACAGCCTGATCATGCCGGCCCTGCGCAACCTGCGCTCCCGCTCCCGCAGCGCGGTGCGCAATGACCCCTACGCCGCCAACGTCATCGACAAGCGCGTCAGCAACCTGATCGGTACAGGCATCACCCCGCACCCACGGCTGCTCGACAAGGCGATTCGCAAGGTGATGCAGGAGCTTTGGGAGGATTGGGTGGATGAGGCGGATGCCGATCAACTCACGGACTTTTACGGCCAGCAGGCGCTGGTGGCGCGCACGGTAGAGCAATCGGGCGAGTGCTTCATTCGCCTGCGCCCACGCCGGCTGGAGGACGGCTACGCGGTGCCGCTGCAGCTGCAGTGCCTGTCACCGGAGTTCGTCCCCCATGACAAGTTCGAAATGACCCGCTTCGGCAACGTCATTCGGGCCGGGATTGAGTTCAACGCCATGGGGCGGCGTGTGGCCTACTGGTGCTATCGCAACCATCCCAGCGACAAGACCTCGCTCAATGTGGGCTACAACCAGCTGGTGCGGATCCCGGCGGAGCAGATGCTGCACGTGTTCGAGCCTCTGGAACCCGGCCAGCTGCGCGGTGTTCCGCGTCTGGCGCCGGTCCTGAAACGGCTGCGCAGCCTAGACAACTTCGATGACGCGGTGCTGTTTCGCCAAGAGGTGGCCAACCTGTTTGCCGGCTTCGTTCGCAAGCCAGCACCTGACGGCCCGCCGCAGCTCGACCCGCTCACTGGGGCACCGGTCAAGTACGACCGCGACGGCTTCACCCCGATGGTGGGACTTGAGCCCGGCACGATGCAGGAGCTGCTGCCTGGTGAGCAGGTCGAGTTCTCGGACCCGCCGGACGCCGGCAACAACTACCCCGATTTTATGCGGCAGCAGCTGATGGCCGCTGCCGCCGGGTCGGGCATGCCCTACGAGCTTATGACCGGCGATATGCAGGGTGTGAATGACCGGGCGATCCGCGTGGTGCTCACCGAGTTCCGGCGCCGCCTGGAGCAGCTCCAGTTTCAGGTGTACGTCCATCAGCTGTGCCGACCAGTTCGCAAAGCCTGGATGGACATGGCCGTGCTCGCCGGGGCGCTAGACCTGCCGGACTACGCGCAGCGGCGTCGCGAGTACCAGCGAACCCGTTGGGTGCCGCAAGGCTGGGCCTACATCCACCCGGTACAGGACGTCCAGTCCAGGCAGATGGAGATCCTTGCCGGCTTCACCTCTCGCAGCGAGACCTGTTTGCGCGGCGGAACCGACGCTGAGGTGGTGGATGAAGAAAACGCTGCCGATCTCGCCCGGGCAAAGGCCTTGGGCCTCAAATACAGCACTTTGTCGGCGGTCGATGACGACCCCGAGGAGAAGGAGAAAGCATGAAGCCGTTGAAGCCTTTCCGTATCTTCAACAAGGCACCAACGGTGCCGCAGGTTGATGATGAGCACTGGTATCAGATCAAGGCCGCCACGAAAGCTGAGGGCGCTACGGAAGCCGATCCTGTCCCGATTGAAATCTACATCTACGGCGAGATTGGCGGTTGGGGTATTACCGCTAACCAGTTCATCCGCGACCTCAAGGCGATTGATGACGGGGTGTCGCCGGTTGAAGTCGCCTTCAATACCAACGGCGGCGATCTGTTCGAGGGTCTGGCGATCCATAACGCGCTGAGCCGTCTGGGTGAGCGTTGTACCGGCCGCATCGATGCCCTGGCGGCTAGCGCCGGTAGCGTTGCGGTGTGCGGCGCTCACCGGGTGGTGATGGCGTCGAATGCGATTCTGATGATTCACAACCCCTACACCTGGATCGAAGGTGACGCCGAAGAGCTTCGGCGGGTGGCTGATGTACTCGACCAGGCGTTCGAGGTGATCATCGCGGCTTACAAGGCAAAAGCGCCTGACATCGACGAAGCCGAGCTGCGGCGTCTGGTCAACGATGAGAGCTGGCTGACCGCTACGGAAGCACTGGCACTTGGGCTGGTCGATGAGATCGGCAATGGCGTGCAGGTGCGAGCCTGCCTGGGCAACGGTGCAGCTATGGCCAAGTATCGGAAGACCCCGCAGACGTTGCTCGATCAGCTCGCCACCAAGCCTGGTGAGCCTGATGCAGCTCCGGCAACGACGTCCGAGCCGGCGGCACCAGACCCAGGCGATTCCACTGCGCTGGCCTTGATGATCACCCAGGACTGCGCCAAGGCGGGAATCAGCAATCTGGTCGCTCCCCTGATCACTGCCACCAAGCTGACCGACAAGGCCACGGTGCAGGCCGCGCTAAAGCGCGCCAAGGGCATTCGCGATCTTTGCGCGGCAGCTCGGCTGCCGGAGCTGACCCCTGAATACGTGACGGCCGGCCTGGAGCCCGATGCAGTACGGGCTCGGCTGTTCGAGAAGCTGGTCAGCTCGGGCCAGGGCTTCGAGATCGACAACACTCTGCCGCCGGCCGACGACGAGCAAGAGCCGATCAAGGCGCAACTACCCAACCCAACCGATATCTGGGCTGCCCGCCGGCAGGCCGCCACAAAAGGAGCACGACCATGAGCGTCATCCAACAGGAACCGGTCCATGCCGGTGAGTTCCTGCTTTCTGAAGGTGCGGGGAAGATCTCCCGCGAAGCCATCAACATCGTCGCTGGCCCGGCCCTGGTTGCTGGCCAGTTGCTCGGCCTGGTCACGGCAAGCGGCGAGTTCGCTCCCTACAACCCCGAGGCTGAAGACGGTAGCGAGAACGCCGTCTGCATCCTCTTCGCTCCGCTCGGCGAGTCGGATGTCTCGCGGCGTGGGCGCGCCGTGGTGCGGCTGGCGGAGGTCACCGAGGCGCTGTTGACGGGCCTGGACGGCGATGCGGAAAAGTCCTTGGCGGCGAACTTCATCATCCTGCGTTGACCTGGCTCTGTCTTTTCTCTCAACCCCGCCTCGAGCGGGGTTCTTACTTTCTGGAGTACCCCATGGCTGAGATTGCCATTTTTCAAGATGATGCCTTCAGCGTTGCAGCCCTGACTGCAGCCATCAACGAGCAGGAGTATGTGCCGGGTCGCCTGGCGGCGCTCGGGCTCTTCCGCGAAGAGGGCGTTCCGACGCTGACCGTTCAAATCGAAAAGGACGGCGATACGCTCGCCCTGGTGCCTGCGGGTGAGCGCGGAACTTCCGGCTTGGTGGTCGGTGGCAGCAAACGCAAACTCATCCCCTTCAACACCGTTCACCTGCCGCAACGTTTCTCGATCAAGGCTGACGAGATCCAGGGCATTCGTGCGTTCGGCTCCACCACTGAGCTGCAGGCCGTTCAGGCGGTTGTGAACAAGCGTCTGGGCAAGGCCCGGAGCCAGCTGGACGCCACCCATGAGTATCACCGCATGGGCGCAGTTAATGGCCAGGTGCTCGACGCCGACGGCTCGTCGGTGTTGCTGGACATCTACAAGACCTTCGGTGTGTCCCGGCAGACGCTGTCGATGGGCCTCAACGATCCGAACGCCAACATCCAGGCGCAGTGCGTCGACGCGCTGGACATGCAGGAGGACGCGCTCGGCAATGTCACCACCACCGGCGCGCGTGCGTTCTGTGGCAAGACGTTCTGGAAGAAACTGATCTCTCACCCATCGGTGGTCGAGACCTACAAGGGCAGCCAGCAAGCCGCCGCACTGCGTGGTGATGGGCGTGAAGGTTTCGAGTTTGGTGGCATCAGCTGGGAGCGCTATCGCGGCAAGGTTGGCGGCAAAGCCTATGTGTCGGATGACGAGGCCCGCCTGGTCCCAGAGGGCGTCTCGGATCTGTTCCTGTCGATCTATGCCCCAGCGGACTACATCGAGACCGTCAACACCGAGGGCTTGCCGTACTACAGCAAGATCGAGGAAATGCCGTTCGGGAAGGGTATTGACGGCGAGGCGCAGTCCAACCCGCTGCACATCTGCACCCGCCCACGTGCTGTCCTCCGTTTGACGATCTGATCATGGCCTTCCGCGACCTGATCGACGACGTGGATGAGGTGGTGTTTGAGGTCTTGGGCGATCTGGCCCGAATCGAAGGTCGCGAGGTGGCTGGTATGTTCTCGGCGCCGTGGCTGCAGCCAAAGCTGGGGCAGATCAATACCGGCTTGCGTGAGCCGCACCTGGTCATCCGAGTTGGCGACAACTCGGGTGTCGATGTGCGACAGCAGGTGGTGATTGATCTGCCATCTGAAGACGGTGGCGGTAACTACATCATCACCCGCATCGAGCCGGGCGGTGATGGCCTCGTGACCCTGATACTGAGGAAGTCAGCATGAGCGTCGGCAGCTATCAGAAGCAATCGTCCAGCTCTGGCCTGATCACCCTGCAGGCAAACCCACAGCAGGTCAAAAACTTCTCCGAGTTCGGTGAGCTCATGCCCAAGGCGATCAAGGCGGCGCAGCGACGGGCGATCAACAAGACCGTTCGCTGGCTGCGCACCCACATCGCCAGGTCAGTGAGCCAGCAAGAGCGCATTGCCGTATCGGCGGTGCGGCAGCGCTTGCTGGCTTACCCCATGGGCAGCAACGGACAGGGCAAGCTCTGGTTCGGTCTGAACCCCATTGAAGCCAGTCGCGCCGGTCGGCCACGGCAAACCCGCTCGGGAGTGTCGGTCGCTGGTCGCAAGTACCAGGGCGCGTTCTTCAGGACGGTTTACGGCAGCAAGCCGGATATCTGGATCCGCACAGCCAGCAAGCACTTCAGCAAGGACGATTACCCGGACAGCGATGTGTCGGGGAAGGGCGGGGCGAGTTCGGGCTGGATCGGCGAGAACGACAGCCGCTTCCCGTTGGCCAAGGCAAAGATCTCGCTCGACGACGTCAGGCCGCATTTCGAATCATGGACGAACAAGGCCCACCAGCGCCTGCTGGTGGTAATGGAGCAGGAGCTGAACTTTGAGCTGCAGAAGTACCTTCGGAGGCTGGGGCAATGACTGACAATCCAATTCCTCTGGGCCAGGTGTATGCCGCGATTGAGCAGGGCATTCACCTGGCCATTCCCGCACTGGCCTATGTCGGCACCATGCCGGGGCGCCTTGAAACAGTGGTCCCCCCGGCGGTCGTGCTGGAGCTTGCCGGCTTTGAAGCGGCAGAGCGCGATCCTGGTACCGGCGAGACAGCAGTGGACGCACGCTTCGAGGCGCGTGTCATTGTCGGCAGTGAGCTGGACGACTGCCTTCACGTTGCGGCATTCGTCGCAGCGCAATTGGCGGCGCTGCTGCGGCTACAGACGTGGGGCATTGCTGTTGATCCTGCGAAGTTCGTTCGCGCTGAACAGGACTGGAGCCGGCCAGAGCTCGACAGCTTTGCAGTCTGGGTAGTCGAGTGGACGCAAGGCATTTACCTGGGTGAGGAAGAGTGGCCCTGGCCGACTCAGCCCGGCCCGCTTGTGTTCGGCTTCGATCCTGAGACGGGCCGGGGCAATGAGGGTGCCTATGTGTCGCCGGAGGATCTCGCATGAGCTATGCGGCGGCGCAGCATGACCGGATGCTTGCGAGCCTGTTGATCCCTTGCCGAGTTGTCGCCATCGACCTCGCTGCCGCCATGGTGCGTGTTTCCGATGGTGGAGATTGGACGAGCGCCTGGGTGCGATGGCATGCCCAGGCTGCCGGCAAGGCTCGCCATTGGCGGGCGCCTAGCATTGGTGAGCAGGGCGTGCTGGTCAGTCCGAGCGGCGAGCCGGCACAGGGCACATTCGTGCCAGGGCTTTATGGCGATGCAGGGGGCCAGCCTGACAACCGCGACCATGTTGAGGTCTGGCGTTTCGCCGACGGCGGCTCGCTGGTTTATGACTGGCAGGCCAACAGCTACACCATTGCGCTTCCCAGCGGTACGGTGACCGTCAAGGTCGGCGGTACCGAGGTGGTGGCGACCGACGACGCGATCACTGCCAAATCCGGCAGCGTGACAGTCCAGGCGGCAAATATCACCCTGGAGGGCGCTGTGCAGATCAACGGATCGCTCAACGTCACGGGTGACATCCTCGGCGGTGCACGAATCATCGACACGGCCGGCAACACGGCCAACCACAAGCACTGACAGCCCGCCTCGAGCGGGTTTTTTTATGGAGGGCCTATGGCCGACAAGAAAGCTGCGGAGGCCTCCGCGACGGTAACTTTCGTCGACAAAACCTACGATCAGCGCCCGTTGTACCTGGCCACTGGACGGGAGCTGGTTGTGCGCCGAGGACGCATCACGGTGCCGGCGGACGATGCCGAAGCCCTGGCCTACCTGGCCAGCGACAACGGGCTGCAGCAGCTGCAGCCGCTGCAGGATGAATAACCGTGATTGGCGTGGATCGTCGGACAGGGCAGCCCATATCGGGGCTGGATCACCTGCGCCAATCCATTGAGGACATTCTGACCACGGGCCTCGGCAGTCGACGCATGCGGCCGGAATACGGCAGTCATCTGCGCCGGTACGTCGACTTGCCGGTTAACGAGGGCTGGAAAAGCGCCGTGCAAGCGGAGGTCGCCCGTGCCCTGGCGCGCTGGGAGCCGCGCCTGAAACTGGAGCGGGTGCGGGTCACTGCTGTGGTTGACGGCAAGATCACTCTGGAGCTGGCCGGCCAGTATCTCAACGATCCCGCGATTCTGGAGGTGAGTGCATGATCGATCTGTCATTGCTTCCGCCGCCCGAGGTGGTGGAAAGCCTGGAGTTTGAAACGATCTATCAGACGGTACTGAGTGACTTCCGCCTGATGATGGGGGATCAGTGGACGGCGGTGCTGGAATCCGATCCGGTGGTCAAGCTGCTGGAAGTGGCGGCCTATCAAAAGCTACTCGGCCGGGCGCGGGTCAACGCGGCGGCCAAGGCCAGCCTGTTGGCCTACGCCAAGGGCGCCGACCTAGACAACCGCGCCGCCGACTACGGCGTGCAGCGCCTGATCATCACCCCGGCCCAGCCGGATGCGGTGCCACCGGTGGCGGCGGTGATGGAGAGTGATTCGGCGCTGCGCTACCGCACGCGGCTGTCGCTTGAGGCGCTATCGGTGGCGGGTAGCCGCGGTGCCTACGAGTACCACGGCCTCAGTGCATCGGCGAACGTGTCGAGCGTGTCGGTGGACTCGCCGACCTTCGCCGGCGTGGCGCTCTCGGATGCGCAAAAGGCCGTGCTGCCGGCCGGGGCCATCGTCGTGACCTGCACTTACTCTGCAGGCCTGGATAACCCACTGCCGGGCGACGTGTCGTTGGCCGTGCTGGGCCGGGTGGGGAGTGAGGAAACGCCGGCGCAGCTGGTGGCAGCAGTGCAGGCCGCGCTGTCGGCTGAGAGTGTCCGGCCGCTGACAGATCGGCCGCGCACTCAAGCAGGGTTGGCCACTGACTTTAAGGTGTCGGCCACCCTGGAGCTGGAGGCGGGGCCTGAACCGACCGTTGTGCTGGCCGATGCCCGCAGCGGGCTGGATTCGGCGTTGGCCGAGGCGCGCCGGATGGAGGGGCAGCTGCCGCTGTCGGCCATCTACGCCGCGTTACACGTAACGGGCGTGCGCCGGGTGGTGCTGACGGCGCCGACCGCCGATGTAACCTGTGACAAGCGGCATTACCCCAACTGCAGCGCGATCACCCTTAAAACCAAGGTGGTCGCATGAGTCTGCTGCCCAGTAATGCCACCGTGCTCGAGCGCGCCCTGGAGAAGGCCGGCGACCTCGGTATTGATCCCGAGGTGATTCGCGGTGTCGCCGACTCGGCACGCTGCCCGCCCAACTTCCTGCCCTGGCTCGGTTGGGCCATGAAGGTAGAAGGCTGGGAGGCGGCCAACACCGACGAGCAGCGCCGCGACCTGATCCGCGAAGCCATACCGGTTCACAAGACCAAGGGCACTGTCGGCGCAATCAAGCGGGTGCTCAAGGCGGTGCGGGTCAACGCCGAGTTCAAGGAGTGGCACCAAGTCCCCAATGCGGCCCCATACACGTTCCAGGTTACCGCCTGGGCCAACGATAACCGGGAGGGGGAGGGGTCGATTCTGTCGCCGGAGTTGGGCGAGCGTCTGCGCGCCCTGATCGATGCGGCCAAGAACGAGCGCAGCCATTACGAGTTTCGCCTGGGGGCGCGTTTCGAGGGCTCCCTTGCAGTGGCATCGGCCGCCAGGGCGCGCACGGTTTACCGGCGTTCTGCGGAAATCCTGCCCATGCCGGCCGACAACACCAGTTCGGGGCTGTTGGTGGCGGCGGCGGCCCAAGCGCGCTGCGTGATCCGGCAGGCCGCCGCGATCACCAGCATACCTATCAATTCTGAGTCGGGCCTGGTGGCCGCCTGTGCGGCCCGTGCGCGCGTTGTCGTGCGCGGCTCGATGGAGGGCATCGTAAATGAGTGACCCGTTATTGCTGACCTTTACCAAGGCCGGCCTGGCGGCGGCGCTGCGTGCGGATAACACCGGCATCGCCATGGAGATTGCCACTGTGGTGGTCGGTACGGCGGCCTATACGCCGTCGAGCAGCCAAAAAAGCCTTGTGGCCCAGGTGGCTGAATATCCAATCATCGGCGGCGAGCGGCTGAGCGACACCATGTTGCACATCGTCGCCAATGCCGACGGCCCGCGTGCGTTCTGGATCAAGGAGCTTGGCTACAAGCTGAAAGACGGCACGTTGTTGGCGGTCTGGTCGCACCCGACTGAGGCGCTGACCTATAAGCCGGTTACTGGCGAGGTGCTGCTGGCCTACGACATTTCGTTTGCGGCGCTGCCGGCGAACAGCGTCACCATCAACAGCAGCGAAGCCGGGCTAAGCCTGACGGTGGCGGCGCCGTTGGCGGCGCATGCAGCGGCCATCGTCGCGGGCCAGCTGCGCGGCATGCAGCAGCAAGACCAAATCGACGCACAAACGGAAAAGCAGCGTATTTCCGGCGAGGTGCAGGCCAATTTACTGGCTCGCACCAAGGCTATCGAGCAGCGCCAGGACGTTGACCGCGAAAACTTACTGAGCGCGACAGTCAGCAATGCGGCTGCCGTTATCGCCTTACAAACCCTTGTTGTACAACATATCTACGGAGCCTAAAGCCCATGAGTCTTGAATCTGATGTAGCCAACTTGGTTACTAAAACCACGTCGCTCATTGACTACTTCACCGGCCGCAAAGCGTCGATTGACGCATCTGTATCAGCGGCCATTGCCGCGATCCCTGATGGGCTCAAAAACATCTATGTCAACGCGTTGACCGGGGATGATTCGGCGGCTGGCACCGCTGCGGCGCCGGTGAAGACCATTGAGCGCGCCCTTAGAAACACCCCCGTGGGCGGCGTGTGTGTTGCCTACCTGCAGACTGACTATGTGATGAATACGGCCATCAACATTGATGGTCGTTTCCTGCATCTGCGCTCCGATGTTTCAGGCGTTAAGCGGAAAGTTACCTGCAATTACTACCTGACCTCTGATGGATCGGCCACCTATCTGTCTGGCTATGTGCAGTACAACGGCGCGCAGATCATGGTCACGGACCTGACCTTTGCCCTTCCTTCACCGGCCGGATTCGTGCCGGCGCCGACGGGCTTCGTTAACGCGCTGTTCAAAACCAACTCCAGCGCCGGCACGGTAGTGTGTTCCGTGAAAATGACCGCCTGTGAAGTCACAGCGCCGGCCGACTTCCTTGGTTTCATTGTGGGTTCGCCCAACTGCGCGATCATTCTGGAAGTGCTCAACGTGTCGTTCCCGGCAGGCTTCGGCGGTCGTTACGTACACCTGGTGGCGGCCGGTACCAACCCGGCGACACTGCCTAACCTTCTGACCAACCTGTCTTCCCTGTGAGGCCCGCATGCAAACTAGCAACCTGTCCGTAACTTTTGGCGCCACATCGTATGTTGGCTGGGATTACACCGCTTTGCCCCTGGGTGCCGCCCTTCTGGCGGCCGGGCAGCAGATCGATGCGGCCGCCGACTTGGCGCGCCGCGTTGTTCTGGGTGATTCATTGCGCGCCGTCGAGTATCAATTGACCGCCACCGAAGCGGAGGCCTTCGCCGCTGCTGGCCACGTCGGCGACGTGCCGCCGACCGTACAAGCCTGGATGGATGCCGTGGGCAAAGACGCGGTATCCGCTACCGCTGACATTCTCGACGAGGCGGCCGCCTGGAAAGGCGCGCTGTATCAGATCCGCGCGGCGCGTCTTAAGGGCAAGCATCAAGCGTTGTTGGCTGATAGTCATGCGGCGGCCGAGGCTATCGCCGACGCGGCTATCGCCGAGATTCAGGCCGGCATTCAAGGCGTCGGCAACGCCGCCTAACCCAGCTGCTACACCGTCAACCCCAAGGGCCGCTAAGCGGCTTTTTTTGTGCCTGGAGGGCACGCATGAATCGAACCCACCTTGAGCACGTCGTTGCGGCGCTGCTGATCATGGTCGCCGCGTGGGGCCTGCTGGCCCTGCTGGGCATCCCGGCTGGCCATTGGGCCGGCGCCTTCGCCGGCGTGTTCTTCTTCGTCGGTCGCGAGTACACCCAGGGCGAGCGCAACCTGGCGCACGTCGAGTCGGTACACCTGACCCATCTGCGCTGGTACGACGGGCTGCGCTTCTGGCGATGGACGCCAGACGGGCGGCTTGACCTGCTGCTGCCCCTGGTCGTGTGCCTGGTCGCGGCGCTGCTGGTGCAGCTGCTGCTCTGACCTCGATCCCTGCAGCCCCGCCTGGCGGGGTACACCCCATTCAATCCTGAGCCGCGCACGTCGCGGCTCTGTGCTTTCTGGAGCTTTCCCATGGCTGGATTCTTTCACGGCGTTACCGTAACGAACGTCGACACCGGCGCGCGCAGCATTGCGCTGCCGTCGTCCTCGATCATTGGCTTGGTCGACACCTTCACCGAGGGCGCGCCGGCAACGGCCAAGTACAACGACCTGGTACTGATCACCAACGAGCGCGAGGCGGTGGCCGCCTTCGGTGCCGGCGCGGCGATCACCAAGGCCTGCCAAGCCGTGTTTACCCGCGCCAAGGCGGTCATTGTCGCCTGCGGTGTGGCCAAGGCGGCCGACGCGGCCGCGCAGACCACTTCGATCATCGGCGGCACGCTGGCCAACGGCAAGCGCACCGGCCTGCAGGCGCTGCTCGATGGCAAAAGCCGGTTCAACGCGCAGCCGCGCCTGTTGATCGCGCCCAAGCACACCTCCACCCAGGCGGTCGCTGCTGCTGCCATCGCCCTGGCCGACAAGCTGCGCGCTATCGCCATCATCGACGGCCCCAACACCACCGACGACGCGGCGGTGCTGTACGCCAAGAACTTCGGCGCGAAACGCGCGTTTCTGGTCGACCCCGGCGTGCAGTATTGGGACGCCACCAGCGGCGCCGGCGCGACGGTGGACGCGCCGGCGTCGGCCTGGGTGGCCGGCCTGTTCGCCTGGACCGATAGCGAATACGGCTTTTGGGCCTCGCCGTCGAACAAGGAATTTGCCGGCATCACCGGCACCACCCGCGCGGTGGAGTTTTTGGACGGCGACGAGTCGTGCCGGGCCAACCTGCTGAACAACGCCAATATCGCCACCATCATTCGCGATGACGGCTACCGCCTGTGGGGCAACCGCACCCTGTCGACCGATGCGAAATGGGCGTTCGTCACCCGCGTGCGGACGATGGATATCGTCATGGACGCGATCTTGTACGGCCACAAGTGGGCGGTCGACCGCTCGATCACCGCGACCTACGTCAAGGACGTGACCGAGGGCCTGCAGGCGTTCATGCGCGACCTCAAGAACCAAGGCGCAATCATCAACTTCGAGGTCTACGCCGACCCCGTGCTCAATACGTCCAGTCAGCTGGAGCAGGGCAAGGTGTATTGGAACATCCGATTCACCGACGTGCCGCCGGCCGAAAACCCCAATTTCCGCGTCGAGGTCACCAACCAATGGCTGACCGAAGTCCTCGACACCGCCGCTTAAGGAGCGCACCCCATGGCAATGATTCCCGAAACCCTGGCCAACCTGAACCTGTTTGTCGACGGTGTGAGCTTCCAGGGCGATGTACCCAGCCTGACCTTGCCCAAACTCACGCTCAAGACCGAGGAACACCGCGCCGGCGGCATGGATGTTCCGGTGGAGCTGGACATGGGCATGGAGAAGCAGGAAGCGGCCTTTACCACCAACGGCGTGCGCCGTGAGTCGCTGAAGTTCTTCGGCCTGGCCGACGGTACCGCCTTCAACGGCACGTTCCGGGGTGCCTTCCAAGGCCTGAAGGGCGCGATCAAGCCCGTCGTCGTAACCCTGCGCGGGCGGCTGAAGGAGGTCGACCTTGGCGACTGGAAGCCCGGCGACAAGGCCGAGATCAAGCATTCCGTCGCCGTTACCTATTACAAGCTCGAGTTCGACGGCCGCCTGATCTATGAGATCGACCCGCTCGGTATGAAGCGCGTAATCGATGGCGTCGACCAGCTCGCCGCCCAGCGTACCGCCCTCGGCCTCTAATCCACCATTCGAATGCAAGGACACAACACTATGAGCAAGCCCCTGCCGAACTACCTGCTGATCACTGACGACGGCGTCACCGTGACCCTGAGTAAACCGAGCGAGCTGAACGGTATCAAGGTTGACCGCATCACCCTGCGGGCTCCAACCGTCCGCGACATCCGTAGCGCCCAGGCCACTGGCGGTACCGACGACGAGCAGCGCGAGCTGAACCTGTTCGCCTCGCTGGCCGAGGTCGGTATCAAGGATCTGGAGGGCTTGGCCCTGAAGGACTACAGCCGGCTGCAGGCCGGATACTTTCGCCTGGTCAGCGAAGACGACGTTTGACCCCAAGGTGCAGAAGCAGCTGGCCAAGCGGCTGGCTGCTGAACTGGGTTTCTCGGCTACCGAGATCCAGGACATGGCTTTCGCGGATATGTGCTGGTGGCTCACGGATTGAGCCTATGGGGGGTAACTGATGGCAAGAATGCAATTAGCGCTGGTAATCGGCGGCGCCGTCGCAGCTTCGGTCGGCGCCGCATTCAAGACGGTCGAAGGCCGCATCCAGAAGCTCGAGGAAAAAGGCAACAAGGCCAAGGTACTCAAGGCCACCATTGGCGAGACCATGAAGCTGCAGGCCGAGTGGAAGAAAGCGCACGACACCGGCGCGGCCGGCGCCGACAAGTTGCTGCGCAAGCTCAATGGCAACCTTGAGTCGCTCAGGAAGCAGGGCGTCGAAGTCGGCCGGCTGACCAAGGAATACCAGCGCCTCGGCCGTGAGGAGAAGGCCGCCTCACTGCAGTTCAAGGGGCACCAGGAGATCCAACAGGGCAAGTCTGGGCTCAAGACCAGCGTTGGTGCCGCTGCCGTGGGCATGGGCCTGACCGCGATCCCAACCAAGATCAGTGCGGACTACCAGGCCATCATCCGTGACATCGCAATCAAGGCCGATAAGGTCAACACGCCGGAGGAAGTGCAGCTCAGTCGGACGGTGATCCAGACCGCCAAAGACACCGGCATGGGCCGTGACGACGTGGCGGCACTGATCAACCAGCTGGTTGGTGCTGGCATGGAGCTGGACAAGGCCATGGCCTATGCGCCGACCGCTGCCAAGTTCGCGGTAGGGCAGGGAGCCTCTGGCGTCGATACAGCCAGCATGATCATGGCGCTGCAGCAGAACGCCAAGATCACTGACCCCAAGGTCATGGAGCAGGCTCTGGAAGCTATCGCGTACCAGGGCCAAGCGGGTAGCTTCGAGGCCAGCGACATGGCCAAGTGGTTCCCGCAACTGCTGGCCGGCATGGAGAAGAACGGGATCACTGGCCTTGAGTCTGTCACCTCGCTGGGTGCCATGCTGCAGGTGCAGATGAAGACCGCCGGCAGTTCGGACGAAGCCGCAAACAACTTCAAAAACTGGATGGAGAAGATCGGCGCCGGTGACGTGGTCAAGGCGTACAAGGATGTCGGCATCGACTACCAAGCCTCCCTGAACACTGGCCTGCAGAAGGGTATGAGCGTCATTGAGTCGTCGATGGCTCTGGCGATGAAGTACGTTGAAGCGACCGACCCCGCCAAGGCCAAGAAGATCAAGGATGCTCAGGCCGGGATCGATAAGGAAGTCGACCCGGAGAAGGCCAAGGCTGCGCTGGAAGCGCTGGAGAAGACGCTGCGTACCGGTGATCTCTTCGCCGACATGCAGGTCAAGGCGGCGCTGACGGCCTACGCGCAGAATCGGGGGCTTTACGCTGAACTGAAGGCCGACTCGCAGAATGCCACAGGCATTCTCGACAAGAACCTGGCAGAGCGACGGGAAACGTCCTCGCAGCGCTGGGCAGAGCTCGGCCAGGCCTGGAACGACTCCATGCGCAGTATCGGCGATGCGATACGGCCAGCCACAGATGCCGTGGCGCAAGGGCTGACAGCGGTACTGGGCGGCATGACCAAGCTGTCGGACAAGTTGCCCGCAGTGGTGATGGGGATCGCTGGGCTGACATCGGCGGTCATCGCGCTGATGACGGCCCGCAGCGCAGCGAAGGTTGCGCGGGGCGTTTTCAACGTTGCCCGTGGTAGAACCTGGGGGCGACGGCGTAGCGGCGGCGCAGAATCGGCGCCGGACGCAGCGCCATTGCCTGTGACTGGCAATCCAGTGGTCGATGCTGGTCTGGGGGCGTTGGGCAAGGTGCTCGGTGCTCCCGCAAGCAATGACCCCTCTGGCCCAGCTGGCGGCGAGCCGCTGCGGGTGTTTGTGGTCAACGCTGATGCGGTTGGTCGCATGGGTTCCACTGTCGCGAATTCGTCACCGGCTGAACCTGGTAGCCGGCGTGCCCGTCGTAGGCGCCGCCGGCAAGCGGCTTCACTGTTGCCGTCACGCCCAGCGCCCAGCGTGTCAGCGTTGCCGGCGGTGAAGCCTCCGCCAGTATCTGTGCCGGCAGTCCACGTTCCCACGTTGGTAGGCGCCGCAGATGCGGCGGGCGAGGCTACACGCCTCGGACGCATGGTGCGCAGTGTGCGAGGCGTTACCCAGGTAATGGGAAGGCTCCCCGGCGGCAAACTGATGGATGCAGTGCCGTCGGTGCTGGACACGGCGTTGAACGCCGAGACCCGAGACGAGAAGGCTGAGGGCTACGGTGGCGCTGCTGGCGGTGTGGCAGGTGCCTGGGCCGGTGCAGCCGCTGGTGCGGCAATTGGCTCAGTGGTCCCGGTTATCGGGACGGCCATCGGTGGTGCCATCGGTATGGCGCTGGGCGGCCTTGGTGGTGATGCGCTGGGTGGTTGGCTGGGCAAGAAGCTGTTCGGCGAGGACAAGGCGCAACAGGTTGCAGACATACAGCCGGAGGCCAAGGAAGTGCCCAAGGCTGAAATGCCCGCCATTGGCGCAGCGGTGGTCGCAAAGGCACCGGCAGTGGCTGAGGCAGACAACCCTGATGCTGTCTCGGTGGCCAAGAAGGTACCCAAGGTTGAGCCGCCTATCATCGGCGCTGCAGTGGCGACTACGGCTCCGGCAGTACCCGAAGCAGCCAAGCTGGATACTGCCCCGCAGCCCGCACCTGGCGCGGTAGTGCGCGAGCTGGTCAAGACCGCACCACCACCGCCTCCGCTGCAGGAAGTGGCTAAGGCTGCGGCGCCTGCGAAGCCAACAGCGAAGGTTGATCAGGCTTTCAACTATTCGCCCAGTAGCTCGATTGTGGTGCATGGCGATGTGAAGGATCCCGCGCAGTTAGCCCGTGAGCTCGAGCCGTACAACCGGCAGCAGTTCGAGCAGTTCATGCGCGAAGTGTCCGGGCGCCAAGCCACGAAGCTGCTTTATGACGACCCACACTTGTAAGGAGGGCTGATGGCTTACATGGAACAATTGCAATCGACCCTCAAGTGGCTGGTCGCTGCCGGCGAGGAGGGAAGGGTGAGCCTGGATGGCATGCTGGGACCGCTTACCGGCGCAATCAGTGATATCACCGGGGCTGCCGGCGAGCTGGAGAACATTCCCATAGTCGGCCCGGCCGTTGGCGAGAAGCTGGGGAGAGTGATGCGTGGAATCAGCGTTGCCCAGTCCCAGGTCGGCCAGGTGGCCTCTACCTATGGGCGCACCGTGTCTGCCGCCACTCAGGTGCAGGAACGTCTTGGCACATTTAAAGAACAGGCTGCCAAGGTCACCTCAGAGGTCAGTCGGGTGGCGGGCAATGTCAGCCCGTCGCTGGCCAACATTCTGCCCACCGGTGGCGCCGGGTCACTGGCCACACCGTTGGCCAGCGCGGTGAAGCCGTACCCGCACCTGCTGATCATCCAGCCGCTGCGCCCGAATGCTCAGCCTTACTACTTCAACTTGGACACCGCCGCGTTTGACGAGCTGACTCGCAAGACGTCAGTGAAGTGGGCGGCGCAGGAGCGACTGCGTCGGCCAACAGCTCAGCAGGCCGTGGGCTTGGGTGATGAAAAAATGACCCTCAAGGGGGCGATCTTCCCTGGCTTCAAGGGGGGGATCGGGCAGTTGGATACGTTGCGCGGCATCGCCCGGGCGATGGAGCCGGTCAACTTGACCACGGGATATGGCCAGGTGCTGGGCAACTGGTGTCTGGAAAGCGTCAACGAGGAACAGGGCGCCCTGTTGGCCGGCGGTATCCCTCGGAAACAGGCCTTCACGTTGGAGTTTGTGAGTTATGGCGACGACATGCAGAACATCTGAGGGCGATCTGTTGGACGTCATTTGCCAGCACCATTACGGGCACCTCAACGGCGCGGTCGAGGCGGTGCTAGAGGAGAACCCGGACTTGGCCAGGGAGGCGCAGCCATACCGCGCCGGCCTAATCATCCGGCTGCCTGTGCTGTTGGCACAGGAAGTCGAGGAAGTAACGTTCTGGGACTGATCAACAGGCGCCGGCAACCGTCCGGCAAAGGCATAACGGACCCCGCGCTGAGCGGGGTTCATCGTTTCTGGAGGGACCATGAAGCCTGCGTTTCAAATTGTCGCGGACGGCAAGGACATTACCGCGTTGATCAATGATCGGCTGATGCTGCTGCGCACTTCCGACAAGCCCGGCATGGAGTCGGACGAGTTTGAGCTGCGTATCGATGATCGTGCCCAGGCTGTCACGCTGCCCAGCCGTGGCGCCAAGATTGAGGTTTTGCTGGGTTATGCGGGCAATCCCTTGAAGCGTATCGGCAGTTATTTGGTCGATGAGATCGAGGTCACTGGGCCACCCGACACAATCACCCTGCGCGGTAAGGCCAGCGACATGCGGGGCAGTGGCAAGACCACGCGCAGCGGTAGCTGGGAGGGCAAATCGCTCGCGCAGATCGTCGCCGACGTGGCGGGTCGTAACGGCTGGGAGCCAGGGTGCCAGGTTGAAACCAAGGTGCCGCGTGTCGATCAGCGTAATGAGTCGGACTTCAACTTCATCACGCGGCTCGCCAAGCAGTACGACTGCACGGCCAAGGTGGCTAACGGAAAGCTGATGGTTATGCCACGCCAAGGTGGCCAGAGCGCGAGCGGCAAGGATCTGGGCGTGGTCACGCTCAACCGTACCGACGTCGTCCGCTATTCGTTCCGCCTTGGCGACCGCACCACGCAGAAGGCTGTGAAGACGCAGCACCAGGACAAAAAGTCCGGTGTGCTCAAGGTAGTGGAACTGGAAAACGGCGAGGCGCCTGAGGGGCTGCCGGCGGTGCACACCGACCGTCACATCTACCCAGATGAATCTGCAGCCAAGCAGGCGGCCAGGGCGCGGCTGGCTGCGTTCAACCGCAGCACTGCCGGCGTGCGGCTTGAAATGCCAGGGCGTACTGACCTGTTTGCTGAGCGGTCCATTAATGCCCAAGGCTTCAAGGTAGGGCTGGACGGCGAGTACCTGGTCGACAGCGTGGAGCAGGTCTTCACGCAGAGCGGGTGGACCACGACGGTCGAGTGCAACGGCGGCAAGAAGGGCAAGGCCAAGGCCAAGGGCATCAAGAAGAAAGCGGACAAACCCATGCGCACGGTTGATGTGAGGCCGGCGTAATCGACTATTTGCAGGAGAACAAACGATGCCGATCACCGAAAAACAGATTCAGCAAATCCTTCCCAACGCCGGCGGCCAAGCCGGCGTTTTTGTTCCTGGCCTCAATGCCACCATGGGCAAGTACGCCATCATCACCCGGCTGCGTATGGCCGCGTTTCTCGCCCAGGTGGGGCACGAGTCGGGCCAGCTGAAGTACGTGCGTGAGCTCGGCAATGACAAGTACCTGTCGAAGTACGACACCGGGAGCCTGGCGCAGCGTCTCGGTAACACGCCAGAGGCAGACGGCGACGGCCAGTTCTACCGTGGCCGTGGGCTCATCCAGGTGACTGGCCGCTACAACTATCAGGCCTGCAGCGAGGCCCTGTTCGGTGATAGCCGGCTGCTGAATACCCCTGAGCTGCTTGAGCAGCCTGTCTATGCATCGCTGTCGGCCGGTTGGTTCTGGCAGAAGGAGGGCCTGAATAGCTTGGCGGACAAGATCGCGCACCCGGATGACGCCGTGTTCGAGAAGCTCACCAAGCGGGTCAACGGCGGCCTCAATGGTTTGAAGGATCGCAAAGAGATTTATGCCCGGGCACTTGAGGTGCTGCAGTGAGCGCCTTGGGCGGTCGTCTGATCGCCTTGGCGGCCCTGGTGCTCGCATGTGCAATTGGCGCAGGGGCAGCCTGGGAATGGCAGGCCAACAGCTATGGGAAGCAACTCGCCGAGCAGGCCGACGATTATGGCGAGCTGCTGGCGAAGAAGGATCGCGCATACGGCCGTGAGCGCGAGGAGGCCGCCTCGGTGGCGCTCAATCAACTGGAAGAGCAGCAGGGCGCGCGCCGCGCTTTGGAGTCTCGCCTACAGGATCAGACCGAAACACACTGGAAGGAAATGAATGATGCTCAACAAGCTCAGGCTCGTCTGCGTGACCGGCTTGCTACCGCTGATCTGCGGCTGTCAGTCCTTGTCGACGACGGAGCCCTTGCCGGCCAGGGTTGTGATGGTGGGGGGCGAGAAGCCTCCAGCGCCAGAGGCGTGGTACATGGAGCCGTACGCGCCCAACTTGACCCAGCGCATGCTCAACGAATTATCGCCATCACCGACGAAGGTGACCGTGGACTGATCGCGCTGCAGGCCTGCCAGGCCTACGTCCGCGAAGTCACCAAGTAGTAAAGAGGCGAGCCGGGAGGATGCGTCAACATCCAGCCCGGCCCACCGAACCCGCAGACCCTTCCTGCAAGTCCAGCCGTGGCCTCTGCCTTGTGCACAAAGCGCGGCGAGCCTAACACCTGTTTATCCATACAGTAAAGACTTGCATATCTATGACCTCTCCAATCATCCCCTGGATGGGTGGCAAACGCCGCCTGGCCGACCGCTTGATCCCTCTCTTTCCCCCTCATGAATGCTATGTCGAAGTCTTCGCCGGCGGTGCCGCCTTGTTCTTCATGCGTCCCCAGCCCGCCCCGGTGGAGGTGCTGAACGATCTCAACGGTGACCTGGTCACCCTTTACCGTGTTGTGCAGAACCACCTAGAGGAGTTCGTGCGCCAGTTCAAGTGGGCGCTCAGCTCCCGCCAGATCTTCGAATGGCAGAAGATGACGCGCCCGGAGACTCTGACCGATATCCAGCGTGCCGCTCGGTTCTTCTACCTGCAGCAGCACGCCTTCGGTGGCAAGGTCACCGGACAGACATTCGGTACCGCCACCACTGGGCCGGCCATCAACCTGCTGCGCATCGAAGAAAATTTGTCGGCTGCCTGGCAGCGCCTCGCCGGCACCTACGTCGAGAACCTGTCCTGGCTCGCTTGCGCCGAACGCTATGATCGAGCGCACACGTTCTTCTACATGGACCCGCCTTACTGGCAGACCGCCGGCTATGGCGTGGATTTCCCTTTCGAGGAATACGAACGCATGGCGGACTTCATGCGCCGCTGCAAGGGCAAGGTGATGGTCAGCATCAACGACCACCCGGACATCAGGCGAGCCTTCGACGGCTTTCACTTCGAATGCTTGGACATCCGCTATAGCAACACAAACCAGCGACAGGGCAAGGCGGAGATTACCGGAGAACTGGTAATCATGAATTGGCAGCCTTCAGTAATGGAGCAACTTTTCTAATTGAAGTAAGTGAAGCCATCTGAAAACCTCAATGCAAAGAATAAGTAACAAATTGAAGGTCGACATACTTTCTCCAAGGTGAGCTTTAGCGCTCAGCGGTTGTGTGAGATGGCTTCGAGTCCACGTTGGTAGCGAATTTAATATGAGTCTTTTGAATCTTGTCAACAGTTTATTTGAGTTGGGGCGTGAGGAGTCGCTCCCAGCCCGAGGCCCGTGCGCAGTGGGCTGCGTGCGTTTTTGCGGTTTTGCGTAAAAGCGTTTTGGTTCATTTGAACATTGGTTGGAATGTAGATTTCTACATTTGAAGATTTAAAGATTTCTTTATTTGAAGATTTCTTTAGCTAAACTTTTTGCTGGTAGCTGGGGCAGTTCAGTAGTTTTAGCCGCTAAAGCTGCTGTCCCAGCGTTGGCTGAGGTTTATTCAATTCTCAGGTTCTATCAGTTCAGCCCCCTGATTTCGGATATTGCCCACCGCTTTGCGTACGGCATGCCACTTAAAATCGCCGGCGACTCGACAACCCGTTCGCACTATCTCTTCAGCGCGCTCAGGCTACCGCAGGGGTGGATGGTCGAACTGAGCGACCAATCTGCGCTGATCGCCGATCCAGACGGGCGAGGAACAGTACTATCGTTGTTGGCGGTGTCAGCGTATCGGCGCGGTGAAGTCGATGCCGATCAATTGCCCGTTATGTTGGAGTTGCTGAGGCTGCGCGACTGTGGGCTCTGAAGCATGGCGTGAGGTGCTGACTGACATCATTGATGTCCATGGTCGTCAGTCCTCCCTCGACGACCGCTTTGAGTCTGAAGTTAGCTGATTGGGTCTAGCTTTAAATAGACTGAGCTTGGTTCATTTTTCAATCCCTCTGCTGGGTATGTTTTAATAAGCTGATTGCTATCGGCGTCATAAGTGATTCTGTCCGGCAAGCATGCTTCAGCTACGCGAGGATAGTTTGTATGTAACTTGGTGTAATTTCTTATCGTCCACGCAAGGGTGGACTTGTGCAATGGTCGGCACTCTTTATGGAAGTCTCCATTAGGAATATTCAAACCCAAAACATTAAGGCAGTAAGCCAAAATTGCAGAGCTTTTGAAATTGGGGAATTCTTCCATATGAATAATTTCGTTGTAGAGTAAGCGGTGTAGCTTATGTCTGATAGCACGTCCCGCAGGGCCGGTCAGGGCGAATTGTAGTTTACTCCATATCGTGTTGTGTTGTATCGTCCAGCAGTCCCACCATGGTGATTTTACGTTTGATGCATGATAAATTGTTTCAAAAAGGATGGATGCTATGTCGTCGTATATGGAGTCATAAGGGCGCCCGTATGCAACTCTTATGCGAAGATTTATTTCTTGAGGGGTGCTATGTTTGT
The DNA here is from genome assembly GCF_047978245.1 of Pseudomonas sp. LFS044. Lineage (NCBI taxonomy): Bacteria > Pseudomonadati > Pseudomonadota > Gammaproteobacteria > Pseudomonadales > Pseudomonadaceae > Pseudomonas > Pseudomonas sp. LFS044. Next base: position 171,576 of record NZ_JBFPFX010000002.1, on the reverse strand, counting down.
CGAGGATTTCAATGGCTTCTTTTACGAAATTCATTATTTCCTGTAATTTTTGTACCGGTTCACTTTCGTAGCTATTGACTAGGCCGTTAACCGTGTAGAGGTCTGAGGTCGCAGAAACAAGATAGTCAGTTGCTCTCTTTAATGGGCGGGAATGAGTGAGGATCTTCGCGTCTGCATATCCTTGAATAGCGACTAGCACTAACCTGCAGTAGGCGGCCCATTGAGGCGCACTCCATTTCCTATTCCCTAACAAGTCAGGATCTAGTAGTGAATCTATGCTTTCGATGGTTTTAGGGTTGGAGAACATAGCTTGGCTAAGTGGTCTCAGGTGACCAATTAGACCGGACTCATAAACGTCTGTTTCATGGTAGAGGAATGAATTGGGGTTGCTGAGTGCCTCCCTAACGATATTCTTGGCAAATGTCCGAATTGCAACGCCATATTTCCCCTGGTTATTAATTTCTTCGAAGATTGCGAGAGCAGTTATGGGGGAAGAATTAACAATGGCACTGCACAGACGTTTGTCTGCTATGAGAAGAAGTATGTCGTGAGCGTACGCTTCGGTATTGGTCAGCCGTTGCGGCACTTTACCTTCCCGAAATTCGTCCGCCTGCTTTCCAGTTCTATATCTGTCAGGTGCATATCGTATAAGTGCTCCCGCAGAAGTCGCCAACTCATCAGAAATTATTGAAAGCTCTGCCGGGTCACCTTTTACTATGTGTCGATAGAGCGTTTGAGCAAAACGCTTAGCATTACTCCTCCCAAACTGAGGTGGGCGTATGAAAGCGAACCACGCCCAAGTTAAGAACGTTAGAAAAAAAATGGCGCCTATGAGGGCTTGCCATAACGCCGGCGAGATAATTTTTCCTTCCGGAACCAGCCAGCCTTGAGCACGCCATAGGTCAGTAATCAGCGTCAAAATGCCTACCCCACATACAATGACATAGGTCGCTGAGAGGAGTGGGACGGGCGCCGCTCGAATTCGAAAGCGATAGCGGACATCTCCTATCGTCCAGGCAAGAACCATAAGGGCGAGCCCTGTTAGAAATTCGGAGAAACCGAAAAACTTAGTTCCTGAAGGATCGAGGTGGGAAAAACATATCGCCCCATAGCAGTTGTCAGTAATCATAAAGCTTCCAAGCAGGCTGTTATCGATGTCGTGAAGTGGCATGGGCATGTCTCAACCTAGTAATGGAAGCGCACATGCTTGGCCCCGTGTGACGCTCTGAGTCACTAGTGTTGGTTTAGGAGTTTGTTCAGTGCGTGCGTGAGCTCTGCTTCATCTTTCAGTGCCTGCGCAAGTCGCTCAGAGAGTTCTCCGAGTACTATTCGTATTGACGCGGCTTGTTCCAGGCAGTGCTCGTCGGAATGGTTGTGGATGCCATCGCTCAGGGCGCGATATACCAGCTTTAGGGGGTTGTAACCGTTGATGAATAAAGCTTCGGGTATGGTGGGGTTGGCAATGTCTAATGATTTTGAAAATTGCGTTTCATTGATTGCGTTATCAATTGTTTCAATGGTGCTGGTGGGGGCGTTTAGAGTTTCAAGAACTTTTTTAACTTCGCTGAGGATCCTGTTTTTTTGGTTCTCGATAACTCTCCGGTAATATACGAAGGCGCCCACGCCGAGGCCTTGATTCTCGCAGCGTCTTCCTTTAAGGAAGAGATCCCGGTCAGGACCAATTAATTTTAATAGTTTGGGAGGGGTGGGTGGCCCATATGGTGGGTATTCACCATATTTATGAACAGTCCCCGAATAACCGGTTTCATCGGTTTGGGCTCTAAACGCAAATTGTTTTGTGGTCTTTTGGCAGTTGCCGCAGCGATATGTTAAGAAAAGATCTCGGGTTGTGTCATTATCGAATCTGATCGAAGGCGTAAGGGATCGGAAGAATCGGATGCCGTTACAAAGATCGTTATTGCAGTATAGTTGAATAGCAGGCTGGTGTAGTGCCGGATACGATGAGGTGGGGGCATGGAATTTGTGGGTCAAATCATTTATTGCGATGAATTGATTGGGTGGAGAAGACTCTAGGAATTCGGCAAATAAGACTTTCTCGACGTTATCTGTCATATTTTTATCCTTCCAGTTCTAGTTGTTTGTCGTGTCACTTTCAAGAGCTTTAAGTAAGTCATCAATATGTTCTTTATATCGTATCAGGAATCGGCTGAAGCTATGCCCAAACCCATGATGATTGTTTAGCCACTTTTTAGCGTCCCAGCCTGCTTCGATCAAATCTGATGCGGAGAAAACGAACTCAAGAGCATCTGTCAAAAATGGAATCAAAGGTTGTATTTTTGTGTAATTGATGCCATCTAATGAGCCATGTACAAAGTAATTTCTAATTTTCACACCCGTTGTGCATGCTGTAGAGAGCTCGGGTAGTGACTTGCCGAAGTGGTTCGTTACAATTTCTAGTCTAGAGTTCACTTTTTTAGGGAGTGAAGGTTTTCCAATTCGGCCTAACGAATTCAGTATGCTGTTTCGGTCTGGTGAGATTGGAAGTTTTTTGAAAATTTTTCGACATTCCTTTCGTGCTTCTTCAAGCTCTGCTGATATTGATGCTGGAATGGGAATCGCATTTGAAGGAAGGATGTCAAACATGTTGGCTGCAGCTACGATTCTATCTATGTCGTAAAGATCTCCTTTTTCCAAGCATCCCACATACCTCCACCTAGATGCGGCCCATTCATGATGGCGGTCAATCCAGTTTGTTATAACTGTCTTGAATTCGTCTGGCGAATCAATTGGGTTGAGGGGGATGTCTCCCACATGAGGATTATGGTAGCGACCTTTGGCTGATGTTTTTGTTGCGTAGCTAGCGAATACTGCTAATGGTTGCGGTATTGTCGCAGTGTCAATGGAGGTTTCAGTTTCTATGTTCTTTATGCCTTGGACACGCCCCGCTATATAAGATAAGAAGCAGTTAAGAACCAAAAGATTCTCCATCGCTTTTTTAAATGTTAGCGGTGAGTGGAAGTCTATGGAGATCAACATTCGGTTGTCGATATGTGCGCTCGCAGGAGGGCGCGTATTAAATGCTGGTCTGTGATGGACTGATATCTTACCGATGGCTGTAATGACTTCTATGGCGCAATATTTTCCACTGAAGTAGATTAAGTGCGGAGATTCACCGATTGTGATGGGGCGAGTTTCATCTTTCAGTAGTGCCTCAAGGTCCTCGCGAGTGGAGAACCTGTGTCCGAATAAATCATGGTCGTAGAAAAGCGTGTAGATGTCTTTGGGTTTAAAGCTTATTCGCTTGATGCAGTTTTCGTCTGGATCAAAATGGTGTGATCCAATAGCAACATAATGAGGAAATATGTTTGCATAATACTTGAACTCGTCATCATTAGTTTGAATGAGGGAAGGTGGTTGGCTTATGCAGTCGATTAACGTTATTTTTTGTCCGGAGTATGATACTCCAGTGCCTTTAACGATGTTTTGGGATTCTATAGGGTTGTCCAAATGAATTCGGACGTTGGTTTTTTTTCCACCGAGCTCTAATTCGCCAACAACGTTGCGATTGTCAAGTATCTGAAACGTTGCGAGGTGGCGGTTAAATGATGATCTTTTCTTTTTACTCATGGGTGAACCTTGCTCTTCCGTAATGAGCCAGCGTCTATTCAAGGCAGATTGCCCGTTTCTTCAACCAAGAGGAATAGGAAGATGTAATTCTGACAGGTTCGATGGTACAAAATTGGTACGAATGGCGCCGTGTGGTGACTGGAGCTATGGATTGCGCGGGCTGTGGGAAAAACCTGCCCAATCCATCATGGGGGCAACGGAGAACCGGCGCGACGGCTCAGGCCTTGTCGCAACTGGGTTAGAGCCTGATTTTGCAGTCATTTCGTTCAACGTGTTTCATACCGGATTCGGGGTTTTCAGGGTGATTTCAGCAAGCGAAGGCTGCGATGTAGCAACCGGGCTGCAACGTGTAGCAAATGCCCGTGGCAACGGGCAGCGCACGCAGGGCAGATTGTTAAGCCTTCTACACAGGCCCTGTTCGCTTGAGGAGAGAAGGCAGCTAGTTTACCAAGAGAGATCGCGGTTCGTCCGGAAACACGTCCTTCGAATGCTGTTGGGGCGACATGAGGCCCTACACGCCATTCCACACTACAGTCCATCGTTGGCAACCAGCACCAGCACCAGCGTCGGAAGCATAAATTTCAAACGCTACGCTGCACCTGTAGGAGCTGGCTTGCCTGCGATGGGCTGCGCAGCAGCCCCAATACAGGCGAAACCCTCTCAACTCTGAGCGCACATATCGCAGCAATCTCGCTCAGAGATCAGATTGCATTGGTCAAATTTGCGACAGGCGCTCTTGAGCAGATGGGGCAAAAAATGGGGCAAACCATAGCTTTCGACCCATTGCGGACGTTCGCCATGACATCGTCTGCGCCTATGAGATCGAGCGCCGCCCGCGCGGCGCATCGCGGATAAATCCGCTCCTACATTTGTTTTTGGCCAATTATGTCGGAGGGGTGCGCGCGACCGCCTTGGTGCATGACGCAATATCGAGTCGTACAAACAAGGGTTCGCGCGCGTCTGTCACTGACGTTACTGGCCTGAAACAAACGTAGGAGCGGATTTATCCGCGATGCGCCGCGCGGGCGGCGCTCGATCTCATAGGCGCTGAAGATTTAAAGGCGAACACATCCGAACACCGCACTAACCCCAGGGCATGTAGGGACCGCTTCGGGTCGAAAGCAGCCGGTCACCACTGACCTATTTCGGCCCATAGTGGACATCCGAATGCCGGGGCCGCTTCGCGGCCCATCGCCGGCAAGCCCGGCTCCCACAGGTACCGCGCAGGCCCGGAGACTGGTGATATTTCTGAGGGAGCCGGCTTGCCGGCGAGAAGCGGATGTCTAGAGACATTCGGGTCTACGGCAACCATCAGAACAAGGGAAAAAGGCCGATGGCGCGGTACTGTGCCCCGCCCGGATCAGCCTTCAAAAAAAGTTGCCTAGTTACCACGAGTGGCCGGCGTCCGCCCGCCCATCGGGCAGGGGCCGACATACTAGCTGTGTCACATCTTGCTTGGTACGGCCTTGCCGTTCGCGGCGGTCTCCTGCACCCGCTGCGCCTTGTCCATCGGCAGCAAATCAAATTCATGCAGCCCATCCTGCCGATACGGGTCACCGATCCAGCGCGGCGCCACCACAAACAGTGGGTTCACCAGGCTTTTCGCCGGTTCGTAGCGGTCATAACTGAGCCCAGCCAGGTCCGACAGCGTGTGGATCAGGTGCGAGCTGCTGTAGGGCCGGTTGGCCATGGCCTGCAGGTCGCGAGGGTGGGCGGCTTGCCAGCTGGGTGAGGTCCACAACAGGAACGGGATGGTGTACATCGGCCGGGTCGGGGCGCCTTCGTTGCGGCCCAGGCGGTCGTGCTTGCCGGAGCTGTAGACGTCTTCGCCATGGTCGGACAGGTACAGCAAAAAGCCGTTGGGGGTGGTCGCCGAATAGCGCTTGATCAGGCTCGACACCACGTAGTCGTTGTAGCGCACCGCGTTGTCGTAGAAGTTGTAGGTTTTCACCTGCTCGTCATTCAGTGCCGTCGGCACGCCCTGGCGGTCGGTGAAATGCTGGTAGTTGTCCGGGTACCGGTAGCGGTAATCCATGTGCGTGCCCAGCAGGTGCACGATGATCAACTTCTTTTGCGCCGGGTCCTGCAGGGCCTTGTCGAACGGTGCCAGCACCACGTCGTCGTACTGGCTGGCATTCTGGCTGCGCTGGTTGTTCAGGTACACCGGCGCGTCGGTCTGCTGCGAGAAGGTGGTGAGCATGGTGTTGCGTTTGGTCATGGTCTGCTGGTTGGTGATCCAGAAGGTCTTGTAGCCGGCCTGCTTCATCAGGTTGATCAACGACGGGTCGGTGAGGAAGCGGTCGGGGTGCTGCTCGTTACCGAAGGTGAGGATCTGCTGCATCACTTCGATGGTGTAGGGGCGCGGCGACACCACGTCGCGGAACACGGTCAGGCTCTTGTCGCTGGCGGCCAGTGCGTCGAGGTTGGGCGTGGTGTCGCGGTTGTAGCCGTACAGGTGCATGTGCTCGCGGGTGGTGGACTCGCCCAGCACCAGCACCAAGGTGCGCGGCGCGTCACCGCTGCTGTCCTGCAGGTTTTGCAGCGGCGGCAGGGAGGCGTTCTGGGCCAGCAGGGTCTGCATGTTGTCGAGCTGCTGGCGATATTGCCGGTAGCCGACCACCAGCTGCCACGGTACGGCAGGCTCCATGCGTTGCTGCACTTTCTCCGCGGCATCGGCGAAATTGCGCTCCTGGGTGACCATCTGCTTGTAGAACGGCAAAACCAGGTTGGCAGCCAGCAGCAGCACGGCAATCGGCAGGCGGCTGCGCAGGGGCAGGGTGACCGGGCGCAGGCGTTTCCACAGCAGCACCGCACCAACGGTGTACAGCAGCAGCCCCAGCATCAGCCAGATGTTGAAGTATTGGCTGAAGTACTCGCCTGCTTCAGCGGTGTTCGACTCGAACATCACGAAGATCACGCTTTGCGAGAATTCCTGGCCATAGATGCCGAAGTAGCTCAGGCCAACCAGCGAGGCAGCCCACAGCACCAGGCCGATGACGGCGGCGGTGGCGCGGGTTGCACGGGGCCACAGCAGCACGGGTACCAGCCACAAGGTGCTGAGGAACAATGCGTTGCGAAAACCGGCGAAACCGGTGGTGCCGCTGAACATCAACAGCGCCTGGGTGACGCCGGAAAAATACCAGAAGAACAGCAGGAGCCAGCCCAGGCCGGCCCAGTCCACACGCTTTGCGGTGGATGGGGATGCGGTGTTTGCCACGTGTGCCTCATTGAACCATGGCGGCAACCCAATGTGCGGGCTGCCGGAGAGGAAGTGACGCTAGTGGGGAGGGTGTGAAAATAACGTCAACGGGGCATGGAAAATGTATCGAGCGTCATTCTCGGCGCGGCGCTGGCTACGATTGCCGGGTTGATTCACGCTGAACCAGGGTTGGCATGGGCGCATCGATGCGCTGGCGCTGCCCAGTGCCGTTGATGTGTTCGAAGAGCAGTTCGATGGCCAGTGCCGCCACGTCTTCCAGGTGCATGTTCAGCGATGTCAGCGGCGGCGAGCATTCGCGCGCGCGCAAGCCGTCATAGCGGGTGACCACCTTTACGTCCCGAGGAACGTTCAGCGTGCTATCGCGCAGCGCACGTACCGCGCCTGCCGCGAAGGCATCTACCGGCACACACAAACCGTCGATGTCGGGGTACGCCTGCAGCAGGTCCAGGCACGCCGCCGCGCCTGCTGCTTCGCCACCGCCTTCGTCTGCCCGGACAATCGCCGGCACCTGGTCATGCTGCGTGCAATAGGCGCGGTAGGCCCGCTCCATGTCCAGATAGGAATGCCTGGACTGAACCCCGATTAGCAGGCCGATGCGCCGTGCGCCTTGTTGATGCAGGTGCTCCAGCAGCAGTGCGCCGGTCTGTTCGCCATGCATGTCGACATACGGCAGCGCGTCTTGCGCCTCGGGTTGACGCCCGATGGACACCATTTTTACGCCGCGTTTGCGCAAGCACGCCACGTGCGGGTCATTGGCCACCGGCTCGATGATCACTGCACCGTCTATATCCAGGGTGCCCAGCAGGGCTTGCGCTTCATCCATCGGGGGCACCAAGACCAACGCCACGCCCTGGCGCAGTGCGGCTTCTGTTGCGGTCGCGGCAATTTCCATCAGGAACCCAAGGCGCGAAGAGCCACCGGCAACCGCAAAGGGCATCGAAGAGAGCAGGGCGATGGCATTGGCGCGGCCGGTACGCAGGCGCTGAGCGCGCAAGTTGGGGCTGTACCCGAGGCGCTCGGCAACGGCCTTCACCAGTGCCCGTGTCTCCGGATCGACCTGGCCGCGGTCGTTCAGTGCGTGAGAAACGGTAGTGCGCGAAACGCCCGCGGCGTCGGCGACATCGGCAATGGTGAGGCGACGAGGTGTGCTGCTGGGCATGGGCTGGAGGGCTCTTTAAGCGATGGCCGCAGTTATACGCTGCCTCGTAGTCAGCGGCTACTTGCTGCCCATTGGTGAAGCTGCATTGACACTGCAAAGGGTTGGGTCTAGATTTCACCCAAATCGATTTGGGTAACAATTAAAATCGATTTGGTCTGGGAAATGCCTTCATTTTCCAGGCGGCTTCCTCCAGCTCCAAATAACAATAATTCAGTGAGCCGCTCAGCTGGCTCATCTCGAGGTGGGATATGCCGAAGTACGAAAACAAGCTTGTTTGCCCTGTTGATGAACGCTTGCCCTGGCGCCAGTTGTTGATGTTCGGCGCCCAGCATGTGCTGGTGATGGCCGCATCGCCCATTGCCTCGGTGTTCCTGATGGCCACTGCGTTGGGCTTTTCAGGTGAACTGACGCTGCAGTTGCTGAGCGCTACCTTTCTGGTCTGCGGCTTGGGCACGCTTTTACAGTCGCTGGGGTTGCGAGGCTGTGGCGCCCGGCTGCCGTTCATCATGCTTCCGGGCGGCGCACCGATCATGCTGTTCATCCTGATCGCCCAGCAAAACGGCGTTGCGACGGCGTCGGGGGCTGTAATCCTGACCGGCGCGTTCTACTTTCTGGTGCTGCCGCTGTTCCGGCGCCTGCTGCGGTTTTTCCCTTCCGTAGTGGTCGGCACCATGCTGCTGCTGGTCGCGGTAAACCTGGTCAAGCTCTCGGGCCAGTTGATCGTCGGCCAACCCGGCAGCAGCAGCTTTGCTGCGCCTGAGCAGCTGCTGCTGGCCTTTGCCACCATCGGTATCACGGTCGTCTGCGCACGGCTGTTGCGCGGGATGTTGGCGCAGCTGTCGATTTTGCTCGGGTTGCTGGGGGGCAGTGTGCTGGCGGTCGCCATGGGCGCATTCGATCACTCGGCGGGCGTTTATCCGCTGTTCAGCCTGCCAGCCTTCATGCCCTTCGGCGTGCCGCACTTCGACTTGTTCGCTTCCATCCCGCTGATGCTGTTCTGCCTGGTTTCGATGGTCGAGGCCACGGGGCAGACCGTGGCCATCAGTGAGGCGGTGGATAAACCCCTGGATGTAGACCGTGATGTGGTGCGCACCATTCGCGCCGATGCCCTGACGTCGATCCTGGGTGGCTTCATGGGCACTTCGCTGATCATCACCAGCGGCGAAAACATCGGTGTAATCCGTGCCACGCAGGTGCGCTCACGCTATGTGACTGCCGTGTCCGGCGTGCTGCTGTTGCTGTTTGCGGTGCTCGCCCCGTTGGCGCGGCTGATCGAGGGTGTGCCTGAGGCCGTGGTCGGCGGTACCAGCCTGATCGTGTTCGCCATCGTCGGCACCATGGGCATCGACATGCTGCGCAAAGTGGACATGCGCAGCCACGGCAACCTGTACGTGGTGTCGATCGCACTGGCCGTCGGCTTGCTGCCGATTCTCGTCCCCGGCGTTTACAGCCAGTTCCCCAGCGGCCTGGCCGGCTTGCTCGGCAATGGCGTCGCCATGGGCGCGCTCACTGCGGCCGTCATGAATTTCCTCTTTCACTGCACTGGCGCGCAAGCCTCCCCGGCAGAAGCCAAGGCAAAGCTGATCAACCCCTGACTCGCACATCAAGGCTTACTTATGAACTGCACTGTTTCCAATCACTTGGCGCTTTCGCCTGAACAACTGATTGCGGCTGGTCAACTGTTAGCCCCTGAGTGGCTGCTGCTGCCCGAAGGGCCGCGGCGCGATCAGGCCGTGCTGGTGGTCGATGGGCTTTTCGCCGATGTTGGCCCGCTGGCGCTACTGCAAGGCCGTTACCCTGGCCACACGGTCCGCCGCCTGGAAAACCAGTTGTTGATGCCGGGCTTCATCGACACCCATCACCACCTCAGCCAGAGCTTTGGCAAGGGCTTGGTGTTTGGTGAGCCCTCGGAGATTTTCCGCCGTGTCTGGATCCCCCTTGAGGGCTCGCTCGATACCGACCTGTTGTACCTGACCAGCAAACTGGCTGCGTTCGAATCGCTGCGCGGCGGATTCACCACGGTCTGCGATGCCGGTACCCGCTCGAAGGAAGGCGTCGAGGCCATCGCCCAGGCGGTGCGTGAAGTGGGCATGCGTTGCGTGCTTGCCAAAACCTGCAACGACCTCGAAGGCGAGCGGGTACTCGACCCCAGCCACGTGCTTTCGCTGGCTGAGCATCACCTGTCGGCCTGGGCCAACGACCCCTTGATCACACCGTCCCTGGCGATTCCCATCCCGGAGATCGCCACCGACAAGACCTTGGGCGCGGTGTACCGGCTATGCCATGAAGCGGGCTGGGTGTTCCAGAGCCACGTCAACGAGCATCTGGTGGCCGTCGAGCGCTCGCTCGAACGCTACGGCGTGCGGCCTTTGGAGCACCTGCACCGGGCCGGCGCGCTTGGGCCTGGGGCGTTGCTTGCCCATGCAACGCTGCTTACGCCCAACGAGATCTGCCTGTTGCGCGACAGCGGTGCCGCGGTCAGTTACAACCCGGTGGCCAGTGCCTGGAAAGGCAATGCAGTGGCCCAGGCGCATCTGATGCATTGCCTGAATATTCCTGTCGCGCTCGGCACCGACGGCACCCGCGGTGACGGGTTCCGTTTGCTCGACCATGCCGAGGCTGCGCAACGCTTTGCCCATGGTTTGCCGGTGGGCGACTCGGTGTGTGGGGGTGGTCAGCTATGGCTGGACATGGGCACCTGCCACGCCGCCGATGCCCTTGGCCTGGGCAAGCTAACCGGGCGCATCGCTGCCGGCTACGCGGCGGACTTCCTGCTCGTGGACCTGGCGGTGCCCGAGTTGCTGCCGTCTTGGAACCTCAGCTGGGACTTGGTCAGGCTGGCCAATCGCGACCAGATCCAGGCGGTGGTGGTGCAGGGCAATGTGCGCCTGTGGCAGGGGTGGCCGACGGATTGGGACGCGCGGTCGCTAATGCGCCAGGTCGATGAACTGGCCAGAAACGCCGTGCACCAGGCCCCCATCCATAAAGTGCATCCCCTGCCGACTGTGGCATGACACACCTGGAACGATTGAAGATGAATCTACCTTTCGACCCCCTGTACATCATTGCTGTCGCCGTCGCGTGCGGTGCGCTCATTCAGGGTGCAACGGGGATGGGCTTCGCGCTGATCGTTGCACCGGTGATGGGCTTGTTGGCGCCTGAAACGCTACCTGTGAGTCTGCTGATTCTCATGTTGCCATTGAACGCCGCGGTCGCCTGGCGCGAGCGCAGTGCCATCGATTTCAGAGGCAGTTCGTGGATAACCCTGGGGCGCTTCGCTGGCACGTTCGGCGGTGTTTGGATACTGCTCTGGCTGCCGCTGTCGCAACTCAATGTGTTTATCGGATTGTCGACCATCGCCGCCTGCCTGGTTACCTGGATGGCGCCGTCGTTCGTGCCCGGGCGGCGGGCGCTGATTTCGACGGGGGTGATCACGGGCATCACCGAAACCGCCACTGGGGTGGGTGGCCCGCCGCTTGCCCTGGTGTACCAGCACTCCCCGGTGGCCACGTTGAGGGGGTCTGTCGCGCTGTGTTTTCTGGTGGGGGAGGTGATCTCGCTGGTGGTGTTGGCCCTGGGCGGGCATCTGCATACCGAACAGGTTTCGCCGGTGCTGGCGCTGTGTCTGCCCTTGGCGCTGGGGGTGATAGCCAGCAACTGGGCGCGCCATTACCTCGATGAAACGCGCCTGCGCCGTTTCGTGCTCATCTTCGCCTTCGTGTCCGGGGCGCTGTTGCTGGTGCAGTAACTGACATCCGCCGTATTCCACAACAAGTACAACAAAGGAATTCGCCATGTTGAATGTGAAACTCCCCACTGGTTGGGCGGGGTTGCTGTGCCTGTCTGCCTGCACGGTGGATGCCGATGCGGGCGTGCTGAACGAGAGCAAGGCAACGTTATTGCTGCGTAATTATTACTTCGATCGTGACTACAGCGATGCTGGCGCGGTGCAAAGCCAGCGCCAGGAATGGGCTCAGGGGTTCATCTTCAAAGCCACTTCGGGCTTCAGCCCAGGGGCTGTCGGCGCTGGCCTGGATGTGCTGGGGTTATGGGGTGTGAAGCTGGATAGCAGCCCTGACCGCACGGGCACGGAGCTGCTGCCTTATGACCATGATGATGGCCGCGCACCCGGTGAATATGGTCGGCTGGGCCTGACGGCCAAGGTGCGTATTTCGCACACTGAACTAAGGCTGGGTGAACTGATGCCCGAGCTGCCCATCCTGCGCTTCAATGACGGCCGGTTACTGCCGCAAACCTTTCAGGGCGCCATGCTGACCTCAAACGACATAGAGCACCTCACGCTGCACGCGGGGCGCATCCACTCATTCAGCCCGCGAAGCGCGGCGGACAGCGAAGACCTTTACCCGTCGATCGGTGGCCGCACCGTGGCCACCGCGACAGCGGACCGCTTCACTTATTTTGGCGGTGAGTACGCGTTGGCTAAAGACTCGGTTGTGGGCGCGTGGACGGCTGAACTGCAAGATATCTACCGGCAGAACTACTTCAGCATTTCTCACGCTCGGCCGGTTGGGGGCTGGACACTCAGCGGTGTGCTCGGTGCCTTCGATACTCGCGACACGGGGCATGCCTACGCAGGGCAGCTGGATAACCAGGCGGCGTCACTGCTGGTCTCTGCCGCGCACGGTGGCCATCGATTCTATCTGGGGTTGCAGCGGATGTACGGGGAGGACGGCTGGGTCACCCTCGATCGCACGCTGGGCAGCACCCTGGCCAATGACATGTTCGCCAACACCTTCGTGTATGCCAACGAACGGTCCTGGCAACTGCGTTACGACTACAACTTTGCAGCGTTGGGCATACCAGGGTTGATGCTGTTGGCGCGCTATACCCATGGCGACCATATCAACAATGCCGACACTGCGGATGGGCGGGAATGGGAGCGGGATGTGGCGCTGACCTATACGTTTCAGTTTCGCAGGCTGCAGGGGCTTAGTGTTCGCTGGATCAATGCGAAGGTCGGGCGTGATTTTGGCGCGAACGATTTTACCGAGAATCGGCTGATCGTTACGCTTCCCATTGAGCTTTTGTAGGTGTGACGGGGTATTTCCTTAGAGGGAAAAACGGGTTGTTTTCTAGTGGTTCCTACAAGAAAGGAATCAGATTTTTCCCCTAGCGTGTAGTCCTTTTCTGAATCATCCTCATCGCGCCTTTGAGCCATTGCGATGGAAACCTGAGCCCTCTAGTCTCGCCGGGTCGCTGGAAAAAAACAGCGGCCGGGTCTGCAAGCCCGAACTTGGTTTTGGCCTCAGTTACTGTTGATTTTCAATGGTGGCTGCGTGCGGGTGGTTTTCGGACCAGCCGGATAAAAGGCCTCCAAGTCCGGTCTTGCAGGCCCGTGCGCAGCCGCCACCCAATCATCTGCAAGTGATATGGCGACGGCCCCACTCATTTTGTTTGGAGTTGCCATGATCAAAATAGTCCCCGATCCCCCTTATTCCCCCGATTCATCCCACTACCTCGAAGACACCCTGATCGAAGCCACCGAATGCCTGCTGTGCGGCCTGGCCGTGGCCCATCAAGCCATCACCACGTTGCCCAAATCTCCCGCCACCATCATGACCATGACCGTGATGCACGAAATGGAAGCGGTGCGCACATTGCTGGAGTCGGCGATTGCCCAGGTGCAGTTGAAGGGCAGGCGGCAGGTGCGCACGTTGCACTAGCCTGGCCACTTCAGCGTCTATGCGGCCTCTTCGCGGGTAAACCCGCTCCTACAGGTACAGCGCAGGCCTGTGGGGGCGGGGTTCATCCCGCGAAGCGGCCCGCACAGCCCCAACAGATCAAGAGGATTGAAAATGGACGAGGCACTCCCAGAGGGCATCGGCAGGCTGGGCTTCACCGTGGGCTCGGCAAACTGCATGGAAGGCGTGGTCAAAGGAAAGCGACTGTTCCGCGTAGAGCCCGGCAACTGCAGTACCCATGCCATCGAGCAGGCCTCGATATTGATGGACTGCTCGCGGCGCGCGTCCTTCATAGGTGTGATGGACAACGAACCCGCGCTGGTCTGGGCCTCGCATTACCTGTGCGAGATGGCCAAGGCACTGATGGACGATGCGCACATGGGCATGCGCAAAAACAGCTGACCGCGACCCGTATGTGGTGCTGGGCCGACTCGCCCTCTGGTCGGTTTCAGGATGCGCCTGGTCGTTCGCGCGCATCCCTTCGGCGCCACAAGTGCCATGCTTGTGGGATGCCCTTGAGCCCAGTGCGCGCAGACGCACGGCCATCGGCAAGGAGGCTGCCGACAACCACGCTACCGTGACGTGGGCGGTGTGCCGCAGCAGAACACGCCGGTTACCTGCCCACTGACAACAACAGGCGGGGGCCGTGATGCCGAGGTCCGCTGTATGCCTGATGAATTGCTCCACCTGCCCGTGATCCACAGCATCCTGAACCGCCACCAGGGTACTCCCGGCGCATTGTTGCCGATCCTGCATGCCGTTCAGCAAAGCGTCGGTTTCATCCCCGATGCCGCCGTGCCTGACATTGCCCACGCCCTCAACCTCAGCCTGGCCGAGGTGCGCGGGGTAATCAGCTTCTACCACGATTTCCGTACCTCGCCGCCCGCCCGGCACACCCTGCGCCTGTGCCGCGCCGAGTCGTGCCAGAGCCGTGGCAGCGAAGCCCTGGCCGCGCAACTGCGTGAACAGCTGGCGCTGGACGACCATGGCACCAGCGCCGACGGCGCCATCAGCCTGCGCCCGGTGTATTGCCTGGGTGCCTGCGCCTGCTCGCCGGCCCTGGAGCTGGACGGCCAGCTGCATGCGCGCCTCACCCCCGAGCGGCTGCGGTCGCTGGTGAACGGTTGCCTGGAGGACACAGCATGTTGAAGCTGTTTATCCCCTGCGATTCGGTGGCCCGTGCCGTGGGTGCCGACCAGGTCGTCGAGGCCTTGCAGCGCGAGGCCGAACGCCGCCAGTTGCCGCTGGATATCCAGCGTACTAGTGCACGTGGGCTGTATTGGCTCGAGCCGCTGGTGGAGTGCGAAAGCGCAGAAGGCCGCCAAGGCTTCGGCCCGGTTACCCCTGAAGACGCGCCGTCATTGCTGGACGCGTTGGCCGGGCAACCCGGTGGCCATTCGCTTGCATTGGGGCTTGTGGAGGCAATCCCTTATCTGAAAACCCAACAGCGCCTGCTATTCGCCCGCGCGGGTGTCACCCGGCCGCTTTCGCTGGAGGATTACCGTGCGCACGGCGGCTTCATAGGCCTGCAAAGCGCTGTTGCGCTGGGCGGCGCTGCAGTGGTCGCCGCCGTGCTCGACTCCGGCCTGCGCGGCCGCGGCGGCGCGGCGTTCCCGGCGGGCATCAAGTGGCGCACCGTGCGCGACGCCGGGGCAGGGCAGAAGTACGTGGTGTGCAACGCCGACGAAGGCGACTCGGGCACCTTTGCCGACCGTATGCTGATGGAAGGCGACCCGTTCCTGCTGATCGAAGGCATGATCATCGCCGGGCTCGCCGTGGGTGCCGACAAGGGCTACATCTACGTGCGCTCGGAATACCCCGACGCGATCCGCGTGCTCGAGCAAGCCTTCGCCATCGCCCGAGCTGCCGGCTACCTGGGGAACGACGTGGCCGGCAGCGGCCTTGCCTTCGACCTGGAAGTACGGGTCGGCGCTGGCGCCTATATCTGCGGCGAGGAAACCGCGCTGCTCGAATCCATCGAAGGCAAGCGCGGCATCGTCCGCGCAAAACCGCCGCTGCCGGCGCTGCAGGGCCTTTTCGGCCTGCCGACGCTGGTGCACAACGTGCTCACCCTGGCCTCGGTGCCGATCATCCTGGCCAGGGGCGCGGCGTTCTATCGCGATTTCGGCATGGGCCGTTCGTTAGGCACCATGCCGTTCCAGCTGGCCGGCAACATCCGCCACGGTGGCCTGGTGGAGCGTGCCTTCGGCCTGACCTTGCGTGAGCTGGTGGAAGGCTACGGCGGCGGCACCGCCAGCGGCCGGCCACTGAAGGCCGCGCAGGTCGGTGGCCCGCTCGGCGCCTGGGTGCCGCCCAGCCACTTCGACACGCCATTGGACTACGAGGCCTTCGCCGCCATGGGCGCGATGCTGGGCCACGGCGGCGTGGTGGTGGCCGACGACACCCTGAACATGGCCAGCATGGCGCGCTTCGCGTTGCAGTTCTGCGCCGAAGAGTCGTGCGGCAAATGCACGCCATGCCGCATCGGCTCGACCCGCGGCATGGAGGTGGTCGACCGCCTGATCGCCACCCGTGACTTCACCGAACGCCACGACCAGGCGCTGCTGCTGCGCGACCTGTGCGACACCCTGCAGTACGGCTCGCTGTGCGCCATGGGCGGCATGACTGCCTACCCGGTGGCCAGCGCCCTCAAGTACTTCCCCGCCGATTTCGGGCTGACCACCACGGAGGCCGCGCAGTGATCAATTACTTCGACCCCGAGACCGATCTCGGTACCCCGGCACGCCAGAGCGATGTGCAGGTCAACCTCGACATCGACGGCCGCAGCATCAGTGTGCCCGCGGGCACTTCGGTGATGCGCGCCGCCGCGATGCTCGGCACCCATATCCCCAAGCTCTGCGCGACCGACAGCCTGGAAGCGTTCGGCTCGTGCCGCCTGTGCATGGTCGAGATCGACGGCATGCGCGGCTATCCGGCCTCGTGCACCACCCCGGTGAGCGAAGGCATGGTGGTGCGCACGCAAACTCCACGCCTGGCCGACCTGCGCCGCAACGTGATGGAGCTGTACATCTCCGACCACCCGCTGGACTGCCTGACCTGTTCGGCCAACGGCAACTGCGAGCTGCAGACCGTCGCCGGGCAGGTCGGCCTGCGCGAGGTGCGCTACGGGTATGACGGCGCCAACCACCTGGCCGAGAAAAAAGACGTTTCCAACCCGTACTTCGACTACGAACCCAGCAAGTGCATCGTCTGCAGCCGCTGCGTGCGCGCCTGCGAAGACATCCAGGGCACCTTCGCCCTGACCATCACCGGGCGCGGTTTCGAATCGCGTGTAGCGGCCGCAGGTGGCGACGACTTTCTGTCTTCCGAATGCGTGTCGTGCGGCGCCTGCGTGCAGGCCTGCCCGACCGCAACCCTGACCGAGAAAAGCCTAGTGCAGATCGGCCAGCCCGAGCGCTCGGTGATTACCACGTGCGCCTACTGCGGCGTCGGTTGCTCGTTCCGCGCCGAGATGAAGGGCGACCAGTTGGTGCGCATGGTCCCGGACAAGAACGGCGGCGCCAACCACGGCCATGCCTGCGTCAAAGGCCGCTTCGCCTGGGGCTACGCCACCCACCCCGACCGCATCACCAAACCGATGATCCGCAAGCGCCTCGAAGACCCGTGGCAGGAGGTCAGCTGGGACGAAGCCGTCACCTACGCGGCCAGCGAATTCCGGCGCATCCAGCTCAAGTACGGGCGTGACTCGATTGGTGGCATCACCTCCAGCCGCTGCACCAACGAAGAAGCCTACCTGGTGCAAAAGCTGGTGCGCACGGCGTTTGGCAACAACAACGTCGACACCTGCGCGCGGGTCTGCCATTCGCCCACCGGCTATGGCCTCAAGCAGACCCTCGGCGAGTCGGCCGGCACCCAGAGTTTCGATTCGGTGATGCAGGCCGACGTGATTCTGGTGATCGGTGCCAACCCCACCGATGCCCACCCGGTGTTCGGCTCGCAGCTCAAGCGCCGCCTGCGCCAGGGCGCACGGTTGGTCGTCATCGACCCCCGGCGCATCGACCTGGTCGATTCGCCCCACGCACGCGCCGAACTGCACCTGCAGCTGCGCCCCGGCACCAACGTGGCCATGCTCAACGCATTGGCCCATGTGATCGTCAACGAGGGCCTGTTGGCCCAGCGCTTCATCGACGCCCGCTGCGAAACCGAAGACTTCGCCCGCTGGCGCGACTTCGTCAGCCAGCCAGAGAACGCCCCAGAAGTACTGGGGCCCGTGTGCGGCGTGCCCGCCGAGCAGATCCGCGCCGCCGCCCGGCTGTATGCCACCGGCGGTAACGCGGCGATCTACTATGGCCTGGGCGTGACCGAACACAGCCAGGGCAGCACCGCGGTCATGGGCATCGCCAACCTGGCCATGGCCACCGGCAACATCGGCCGCGAAGGGGTAGGGGTGAACCCGCTGCGTGGGCAGAACAACGTGCAAGGCTCGTGCGACATGGGTTCGTTCCCGCATGAATTGCCAGGCTACCGGCATATTTCCAACGAGGGCGTGCGCGCCGAGTTCGAGCAAGCCTGGGGCGTGACCTTGCAGCCGGACCCGGGCCTGCGCATCCCCAACATGTTCGAGGCCGCGCTGGACGGCAGCTTCAAGGCGCTGTACTGCCAAGGCGAGGACATCGCCCAGAGCGACCCCAACACCCAGCACGTCACCGCTGCGCTGCGCGCCATGGAGTGCGTGGTGGTGCAGGACATCTTCCTCAACGAAACCGCCAAGTTCGCCCACGTGTTCCTGCCGGGCAGCTCGTTCCTGGAAAAGGACGGCACCTTCACCAACGCCGAGCGCCGCATCTCGCGGGTGCGCAAGGTGATGCAGCCGCTGGCCGGCAAGGCCGACTGGGAGGCCACCGTGGCCTTGGCCAACGCGCTGGGCTACCCGATGAGCTACCGCCACCCGTCCGAGATCATGGACGAGATCGCCCGCCTGACGCCGAGCTTCCGCCGCGTCAGCTACGCCGAGCTCGACCGCCATGGCAGCCTGCAGTGGCCGTGCAACGACGCCGCGCCCGATGGCACGCCCACTATGCACATCGACCAGTTCGTGCGCGGCAAGGGGCGTTTCATGCTCACCGGTTATGTGCCCACCGACGAGAAGGTCAATAGCCGCTACCCGCTGCTGCTGACCACCGGGCGCATCCTCAGCCAGTACAACGTCGGCGCCCAGACCCGCCGTACCGGCAATACCGCCTGGCACGACGCCGACCGCCTCGAACTGCACCCGAGCGACGCTGAAAGCCGTGGCATCCGCGACGGCGACTGGGTCGGCATCGGCAGCCGCGCCGGGCAGACGGTACTGCGCGCCAAGGTCAGCCGCCGGGTGGCACCCGGGGTGGTGTACACCACGTTCCACTTCCCCGAGTCCGGCGCCAACGTGATTACCACCGACAACTCCGACTGGGCCACCAACTGCCCTGAGTACAAGGTCACGGCGGTGGAGGTGGTGAAGGTGTTCCACCCGTCGGAATGGCAGAAGCGCTACCAGGACTTCAGTGATGAACAGCGGCGCTTGCTCAAGGAGCGCCGTGCGGCCGAAAAACCGGAGAAAGCCGAGGTGCGCCGATGAGCAGCGACAACCTGGTCAAGATGGCCAACCAGATTGCCCATTATTTCGACAGCGAGCCGGACCATGCGCTGGCGGTAAAAGGGGTGCGCCAGCATTTGCAGAGCTTCTGGACACCGGCGATGCGCAGGCAGTTGGGGGAGTGGGTGGCGGCCCATGCAGGGGAGGGGTTGGACCCCAAGGTGGTGGAGGCTTTGGGGTAACTGTTGGCTGTACCGGCCCTATCGCGGGCAAGCCCGCTCCTACAGCGTACCTGTGGGAGCCGGCTTGCCGGCGATAGGGCCGGTACAGCCAACATGAAATGTCCGTCATGAATGCCAGGCCAGCCGCTGCGCAATGCTACGCTCGCCGAAACACTTGTCACGGATACCCACCATGGACATGAACTGGCACCAGGCCTTGCAAGAGAGCCTGAGCTGGCTTGCAATCGCCTCGTTCATCACCCTGATCGGCTTCACCGCCGCCGCTACCCTGGCCATACGCTACACGCGTTGGGGCAGCCAGTTCTGGCAGCTCGCCGGCCCGTATTTCACCTTCAGGCGCAGCTGGCGGCCACTGCTGGTATTCGCAGTGCTGCTGGTGCTGACGCTGTTCTCGGTACGCATGAATGTGCTGTTCTCGTTCTGGTACAACGGCTTCTACAGCGCCCTGCAAGCGCTTGACCAGGCGGCGTTCTGGTACCTGCTCGGGGTGTTCGCGGTGCTGGCGACCCTCCATGTACTGCGCGCGTTGCTGACCTTCTATGTGACCCAGGCCTTCAGCATCCACTGGCGCGTCTGGCTGACCGAACGCTTGACCCGCGACTGGATGCACGGCGATGCCTATTACCGCGGGCAATTCCTCGCCGAGCCGGTGGACAACCCGGACCAGCGTATCGAACTGGACGTCAATGCCTATGTGACCAATTCGGTCACGCTGGCCCTGGGCGCGGTCAGCGCGCTGGTGTCGCTGGTGGCTTTCACCGGCATCCTCTGGGGGCTGTCGGCGCCGCTGGCGGTGGCGGGGGTGGAGATCCCGCGGGCGATGGTGTTTGCCGTGTACGTGTATGCACTGATCGCCACGTGGATTGCCTTCCGCCTTGGACGCCCGTTGATCCGCTTGAATTTCCTCAACGAAAAACTCACCGCCAACTTCCGTTACGCGTTGATGCGCCTGCGTGAAAACGCCGAGAACATCGCCTTCTACCAGGGCGCGCAGGTAGAGCGGGGTACCTTGCTGGGCCGCTTTGGCGCGCTGATCGTCAACGCCTGGGCGCTGGTGTTCCGGAACCTGAAGTTCAGCGGTTTCAACCTGGGTGTCAGCCAGGTTGCCGTGGTGTTCCCGTTCATTCTCCAGGCGCCGCGGTTTTTCAGTGGCGCCATCAAGCTGGGCGATGTGATGCAGACGTCCCAGGCCTTTGGCCAGGTGCAGGATGCGCTGTCGTTCTTCCGTGAGTCCTACGACACATTTGCGCAATACCGCGCCACCCTCGACCGTCTGACCGGGTTTCTCGATGCCAACCAGCAGGCCAGTACGCTGCCTCGGGTCAGCACCCGAGAGCAGGCACAGGCTCTGGATATCACTGGCTTGCAGGTGATGCGCCCCGACGGCCACGCGCTGATCGCCGACCTCGACCTGCGCCTTCACGCCGGCCAGGCGCTGCTGATCAAAGGGCCTTCGGGCAGTGGCAAGACGACCTTGCTGCGCGCCCTGGCGGGCTTGTGGCCCTATGCCGAGGGCGAGGTCAGGCGACCCACCGGCAGCCAGGCGCTGTTCCTCTCGCAACGCCCGTACCTGCCGCTGGGCGATCTGCGTACCGCCATTGCCTACCCGGCAGGCAGCACGCTCGAGGATGAAGCACGCATGCAGCAGGCGCTGCGCCAGGTGAACCTGGCCCACCTGGCCGAGCGCCTGGCGGTGAGCTGCGACTGGTCGCACATCCTGTCGGTGGGCGAGCAGCAGCGCCTGGCCTTTGCCCGTGTGCTGTTCAACCGGCCGCAGGTGGTGTTTCTCGACGAATCTACCTCGGCGATGGACGAAGGGTTGGAGCATGCGCTGTATTCGCTGTTGCGCAACGAGCTGCCGCAGACCCTGCTGGTCAGCGTCGGGCACCGCAGCACGCTGGGTGCGTTTCATACCCATCGGCTGGAAGTGGACGGGCAGGGTGGCTGGGCGTTGCTGGAGCAGCGGCCGGAGGTTGAGCTGCAGGTCTAGGTCGACGGCCCCGGCCGCTTCGCGGGCTTCTCGGATGCGGCAAGAGCTTCAAGCGCTCGCCGTTGTTGGATTGTTGTTCATGAGATCGAGCGCCGCCCGCGCGGCGCATCGCGGGCAAGCCCGCTCCTACGGTCTACCTCCGGCCAGTGCAGTCAGTTACATCTCCACTGCATCGATATCGAGTCGGGCACACAAGGCGGACAGTGAAGATGCCACTGGCATAATTGGCCGGAGGTAGACCGTAGGAGCGGGCTTGCCCGCGATGCGCCGCGCGGGCGGCGCTCGATCTTGATGGCGACAACTACCTGCAGGCATGCGCCCGCATCTCAAACATTCATCTACCCCCCCTTTGACGAAAACCGACTCATGAAGCCCCCAGCACCACGCCCGCCAGGGTAGCGCCGGCAAAACCGGCACCGACCAGGAACGTGGCCTGAAACCCGACTCCATCCCACAGCAGCCCTGCCACCACACTGGCCACCAGCAGCGCCACCCCGGTCAGCAGGTTGAACAGGCCGAACGCCGTGCCCCGCAGGTTGGCCGGCGCAGTGTCGGCAATCAGCGCGGCGAAGATGCCCTGGGTGAAGCCCAGGTGCAGCCCCCAGGCCGCCACCCCCAGCACCAGCCCGGCCCAGCCCGGCATCAGCGCCAGCAGCAGGTCGGCGGCGATCAGCAGCCCGAGCCCGGTCACCAGCACGCCACGCCGGCCCACGCGGTCCGACAGTGCGCCGGCGGGGTAGGCCGACAGCGAATAGGCCAGCGCCATCAGCACCAGCACGGCTGGCGCCCATAACGGCGCCAGGCCCATGTCCTGCGCGCGCAGCAGCAGAAAAGCTTCGCTGAAGCGGGCCAAGGTGAAGACCATGGCCAGGCCGATCAGCCGCCAGTAGCCCGGGCCCAGGCGTGCGAGCTCGTGCAATGCCAGCGGCGCACGTACCGGGCGCGCAGCGGGCGAGGCTTCAGGTTCGCGGACGAAAGCCACCAGGATGTACACGGCGATGAACGCCGGTATCACGGCCACCCAGAACACCGTCTGGAAATGGCTTGCCGTCAGCCACATCAGCATGATCGCCAGCAACGGCCCAAGCAATGCGCCGACGGTGTCCAGTGCCTGGCGCAGGCCAAACGCTGCGCCGCGTAACTCGGCCGGGGTCACGTCGGCCACCAGCGCATCCCGCGGCGCCCCGCGGATACCCTTGCCGATACGGTCGACGAAACGCGCACCCATCAGCCAGTCCAGCCCCGACGCCATGGGGAACACCGGCTTGGTCAGGGCGCCCAGGCCATAGCCCAGCACCGTCAGCAGCTTGCGCTTGCCCAGCCGGTCGCTGAGTGCACCAGAGAACACCTTGGTGATCGACGCGGTGGCCTCGGCGATACCCTCGATCACGCCCACCGCCACCACCGAGGTGCCGAGCACGGTGACCATGTACAGCGGCAGCAGGGCGTGGATCATCTCCGAGGAAATGTCCATGAACATCGACACGAACCCCAGCACCCAGACGCTGCGCGGGATTTTCACCAGGGCCTTGGAAGTGGCCATTTGCGTGGTTTTTTCGACGCTGCGCATGGGCGCCTCGGCAGGGTAGCTACGTTCGAAACTGTAGGAGCCTGTGCGCAGGATGCAAATGGGATGGGTGGGTGGGCGCCAACTGATGCGGCCCTTTTGGCTCCGAAATCAGCGGCCTTGGAGTACGTCGCGGAAAACGTCGGGACGGGAAGCGGCAATATGCAGCAGCGACCGCGCCGCGCCAGAAGGCGTGCGCCTACCTTGCTCCCACTCTTGAAGCGTACGTACCGAGACGCCCAGCAACGCTGCAAATTTCAGTTGTGAAAGCCCTGTTCTGCTTCGCGCCTCAGCGGCTTCGGTCACTTCCACCTGATGTACCGCGCCTTGGCGGCCAGCTTTTACATCGCGGATGGACGCCAGGAGTTCTTCGCCGATGTTGCGGGTGGCATCACGCAACATCAGTTCTTTTTCGGTCAGGGGCATGATTTGTGCGATCCATTAATCGGGCCACTGCTTGGTGGAAAGTGGCGACTCAATGATCGTCAGCATACTGCATCCCTACGTCTCAGACGTAGAGACTTTGCGTCGCTTGGCCTAGACGTCAAAAGCTCAGCCGCAGCGCCAGCGCCGCCAACGTCACCAGCAACACCGGCACGGTCAACAGCAGCCCAACCTTGAAGTAATACCCCCAACCGATATACACCCCTTTACGCGCCAGCACATGCAGCCACAGCAGCGTGGCCAGGCTGCCAATCGGGGTGATCTTCGGCCCCAGGTCGCAGCCAATGACGTTGGCGTAGATCATCGCCTCGCGCACCACGCCCTGGGCATCGCTGGCGTGAATCGACAACGCACCGATCAGCACGCTGGGCAGGTTGTTCATCACCGACGACAGCAGCGCCGCAATCAGCCCGGTACCCAGCGACGCAGCCCACAGCCCATGCCCGGCCAGCCAGTTGAGTGCGGTGACGAGCGAGTCGGTCAGGCCGGCGTTGCGCAAGCCGTAGACCACCAGGTACATCCCCAGCGAAAACACCACGATCTGCCACGGCGCCTCACGCAGCACGCGGCGGGTGGAAATTACATGGCCACGGGCGGCGACGGCGAACAGCACCGCAGCGCACGCTGCGGCCACGGCGCTTACCGGGATGCCCATGGGTTCGAGCACGAACAGGCTGGCCAGCAGCGCCAGCAGCACTACCCAGCCGACGCGGAAGGTCGCCCGGTCGCGCACGGCCATGGCCGGCAGCTTGAGCTCATCGGTGGCGTAGCGCAGCGGGATGTCGCGGCGAAAGTACAGCCACAGCACCAGCAGCGTGGCCGCCACGGCCACCAGGTTCACCGGCACCATTACCGCGGCATAGGCGTTGAAACCCAGCTTGAAGTAATCCGCCGAAACGATGTTCACCAGGTTGGACACCACCAGCGGCAGGCTGGCGGTGTCGGCAATGAACCCTGCGCCCATGACAAACGCCAGGGTCGCCGCCGGGGAGAAGCGCAGCGCCAGCAGCATCGACATCACGATCGGGGTCAGGATCAGGGCCGCGCCGTCATTGGCGAACAGCGCCGACACTGCCGCGCCCAGCAGCACCATGAAGGCGAACAGGCGGCGCCCGTCACCGCGCGCCCAACGTGCCACATGCAGCGCCGCCCACTCGAAGAACCCCGCTTCGTCCAGCAGCAGGCTGATGATGATGAGGGCGATGAACGTGGCGGTGGCGTTCCAGATGATCGCCCACACCGCTGGAATGTCATGCAACGACACCACGCCGAACACCAGCGCCAGCACGGCGCCGAGGGTGGCGCTCCAGCCAACGCCGAGGCCTTTGGGTTGCCAGATGACCAGGGTCAGGGTGAACAGGAAGATCAGGGCGGCTGGGAGCATGAACACGCTGTCTCGACACAGGGAGGAGGGGTGGGGTGACTGTACACGGGCCATCTCGGCTTTTGAAAAGTTCCGTTACAAACATGTAAGTTTCGTAAATAAGATTCCACCTCAATTGAGAATCACTATATTTACCACCCCTGTTGGCCCCCAAGCAGTGTTTGCGAGGCCGGTGGGCGTGGGCCCCCGGCTTCCTGGCAGGGATGTGCCCATTCGCTTACCTACCGCAGGAGATGTAGCAATGCAGTCCAGAACCTCACCCAACAGCCTGGCCCTGGCCTTCGTCGCGCTGGCGTCGCCGGCCATGATGGCGACCGCAGCCGAACCCGAGCAGCGGCGCGCCGGTGAGGTGCTGGAGGTGCCGGTCGCCGACAATGCGCTGGTGATCCAGGACACCCTGGTCACCGCAGAGCGCGAAGCACGGCAGGCGCTGGGCTCGTCGGTCATCACCGAAGAAGACATCAAGCGCCGGCCACCGGCCAACGACCTGTCCGACATCATCCGACGCGAACCTGGCGTCAACCTGACCGGCAACAGCGCCAGTGGCGCGCGCGGCAACAACCGGCAGATCGACCTGCGCGGCATGGGCCCGGAGAACACCCTGATCCTCATCGACGGCAAACCGTCCAGCGCGCGCAATGCCGTGCGCTATGGCTGGAACGGCGACCGTGATACCCGTGGCGACACCAACTGGGTGCCGGCCGAGGCGGTCGAGCGTATCGAGATCCTTCGCGGGCCGGCTGCGGCGCGCTACGGTTCGGGGGCGATGGGCGGGGTGGTCAACATCATCACCAAGCGCCCCTCCGAACAGTTCAAGGGCAACCTCAACCTTTACACGCAGATGCCCGAAGACAGCGCCGAGGGCGTCAGCCGCCGTGCCAACTTCAACGTCAGCGGCGGGCTCACCGACAACCTCGGTTTGCGCGTGTATGGCGGCCTGGCCAAGACCGATGCCGACGACCTCGACATCAACGCCGACCACGCCAACAGCGCACTGGTCGCCGGGCGTGAAGGCGTGCGCAATAAAGACATCAACGGCCTGCTGAGCTGGAAACTCAACGACGAGCACCGCCTCGAAGCCAGCGCCGGTTATGGCCGCCAAGGCAACATCTACGCCGGCGACACCATGAACAGCAACGGGGGTGGCAACCTCGACCTGATCAACAGCCTGTACGGCCATGAAACCAACGTCATGCAGCGCAACACCTACGACCTGACCCACCTGGGCGATTTCAGCTGGGGCACCAGCAAGACCAGCCTGGCCTACGAGTACGTGCGCAACTGGCGCCTCAACGAAGGCCTGGCCGGTGGGCCGGAAGGCGCGATCAACGACAGTGGTGCGGCCATGTCGCGGCTGCGCAACACCCGCCTGAGCAGCGAGGTGAACCTGCCGTTCGCCATGGGCAGCAGCGAACACGTGCTGACCCTGGGCGGCGAGTACCTGTACGAATCGCTCAACGACCAAGGCTCGTTCCGCCCGCAGAGCTTCGACCCGAGTGGCGGTGGCAGCGATGTGATCAGCGGTT
The DNA here is from genome assembly GCF_047978245.1 of Pseudomonas sp. LFS044. Taxonomy (NCBI): domain Bacteria; kingdom Pseudomonadati; phylum Pseudomonadota; class Gammaproteobacteria; order Pseudomonadales; family Pseudomonadaceae; genus Pseudomonas; species Pseudomonas sp. LFS044. Next base: position 145,218 of record NZ_JBFPFX010000002.1, on the reverse strand, counting down.
TCGACCGCAGCAACTCGAAGATGACTGCCAAGAGCTATGCGTTGTTCGTCGAGGACAACATCATCCTCGGCAACACCACGGTCACCCCGGGCCTGCGCTTCGACCACCACGAAACCTTCGGCGACAACTTCAGCCCGAGCCTCAACCTGTCGCACAAGCTGACTGACGCGCTGTCGGTCAAAGGTGGCATCGCCCGGGCCTACAAGGTGCCGAACCTGTACCAGTCCAACCCCAACTACCTGCTTTACAGCCGTGGCAACGGCTGCAGCGTGCAGCAGTCCAACTCGGGTGGCTGCTACCTGCAGGGCAACGCCGACCTCAAGCCGGAAATCAGCGTCAACAAGGAGATCGGCCTGCTGTACGACCGTGGCACCTGGCGCACCAGCGCGACCTACTTCCGCAACGATTACAAGAACAAGATCATCGGTGATACCGATGTGCTCTACACCATCAACAGCGGCCGCCGTGTGACCCAGTGGGAGAACGCGGGCGAAGCGCGCGTGGAAGGCATCGAGGGCAACTTCTTCGTCGAACTGACGCCGACGCTGGACTGGAATACCAACCTGACCTGGATGCTCGACAACGACAACCGCGAGACGGGCGAGCCGCTGTCGGTGATCCCCGAATACACGGTCAACAGCACCCTGGACTGGCGCGCCACCGACAAGCTGTCGTTCCAGGTGGCGGGAACCTACTACGGCAAGCAGAAGTCGCCGACCTACAACTACCGCACCCAGGAGGACTACGACGTCGAGGCACAGGAAGATGTCGAGGCGTACGGGCTGGTGGACGTCAGCGCCGGGTACAAATTCAACGCCAACTATGACGTGCGGGTGGGGGTGAACAACGTGTTCGACAAACAGATCCTGCGCGGGGGCAATGCCAGCAGTTCCGGCGCCAACACCTACAACCAGCCGGGCAGGGCGGTGTTTGCTTCGCTGAATATCTCGTTTTGATTGCAAGGGGCCGCTCTGCGGCCCTTTCGCGACGCAAGGCCACTCTTACAGGCATTACGCGACCCCCTGTAACAGCGGCCTTGCGTCGCGAAAGGGCTGCGCAGCAGCCCCAGAAGCCACTGCCCCCTGCAAAGGACTACCCGATGATCCAAGCCCCCGCCTGGTTGCAGATCCTCTCCCGCAGCAGCGCCGCACTGCTGGGTGGCTACGCCCTCAGCTATGCCGCCAGCGCCTGCCTGGCCCGCCTCCTGCCGCTGGCCCCTGCCGACGCCGTCATCGTCGCCACACTGCCGGCGTTCGTTTTCTACACCGCCGCCATCCTCTGGGCCTTCGCCAGTCGTGACGCCTGGCGCGCCTGGGCGCCGCTGGCCGCAGCCGTGCCCTTGGCGCTGGTTGGCTTCTGGCCGCAGGCGCTGGAGTGGCTGGCATGAAAAACACCTTCACCCAATCGATGGCCTGGCTGCACACCTGGGGCGGGTTGATCTTCGGCTGGCTGCTGTTCGCCATCTTCGTGACTGGCACCTTGGCGGTGTTCGACAAGGAACTGAACCACTGGATGCAACCGGAAATCCCGGCCAGTGGCGTGTCCCAGGCCGATGCCGCACGGCGTGCCATCGGCTACCTGCAAACCCACGAAGCGCAGGCCGGCAACTGGGGCGTCAGCCTGCCCACCGAGCGCTCGCCCGGTTTGCGGGTGTCCACCGGCGATCGGCGCCACGGCACAGCGGTCCACCTCGACCCGCACAGCGGCGAGGCCATCGACGTGCGTGACAGCGTGGGCGGCAACTTCTTCTTCCGCTTCCACTTCACCCTCGACCTGCCGCGCAACTGGGGCATCTTCGTGGTCGGGGCACTGGCGCTGGTGATGCTCGCGGCGCTGGTCACCGGCATCGTCATCCACAAGAAGCTCTTCAAGGAGTTCTTCACCTTCCGGCCAAACAAGGGCCAGCGCTCCTGGCTGGACTTTCACAACGCCAGCGCGGTGCTGCTGCTGCCGTTCCATCTGATGATCACTTACACCGGCCTGGTGATCTTCATGCTCATCTACATTCCAGCAGGGGTCGATGCGCTGTTCTCCGGTGATAACCGTGCTTACTTCCAGGCCCAGGGTAACGGCCGCCTGGAGCAGCCGCGCGGGCAGGCCAAGCAGCCTGGTCAACTGACCGATGTGGTGCCGCTGCTGGCCCAGGCCGAGGCAGCGCTGGGGCCGATATCCGGCTTCAACATTCGCAACCCCAACACCGCTGGCGCCCGTATCGAAATCCGCCCCGAACTGGGTAACCGCATCGCGCTGTCCAAGGGGCAGGCGATGGTCTTTGACGGTGTCAGCGGCAAACTGCTCAGCGACGTGACCGAGTGGCGCGCGGCACCGTTGACTCAGCGGGTGATGGTCGGCCTGCATTTCGCCCAGTTCGGCGGGTACCCGATGCGCTGGCTGTACTTCGTTTGCGGGGTGATCAGCTGCGTGATGATCGCCAGTGGCCTGGTGCTGTTCTGCGTCAAGCGTGGGCGCAAGTATGCCACTGCCAGCGCTGATGCCTCGGCGCGGCGGTGGTACCGGGTTGCCGAGGTGTGCAACATCGGCTTCGTCGCCGGGTTGCTGCTGGCGTGTGTGGGGTTGCTGTGGGCCAGCCGCTTGCTGCCGGTGGAACTTGCGCACCGCGAAGGTTGGGAGGTGCGCGCGTTCTTTGGGGTCTGGCTGCTGGCGCTATTGCATGCGGGGATCCGGCCGGCGCGCCGGGCATGGGTCGAGCAGTTGGGGCTGACGGCGCTGCTGTGCGTCGGCCTTGGCGTGTTCGGCGGGCTGGCTGATGGGTTGCGCCAGGGAGTGGTGGCGTGCGCCGGGGTGTTGGGCGTACTGCTCGGCATGGTGGCGTGGCGCGTGCAGCATGCCGCGCCAGCGCCGCTCAAAGGCAGAGCCGGGCGCAGCGTGGAGGCCGGAGCATGATGATGCTGTTTGCAGGTGGCGTGCTGTTCGCCTACGCCGGGATGCTCGCGTTGTGCCAAGGGCTGGAGCGGCACTACAAGCAGGTCTGGAACAGAACTTGCCCGCCGGCTGTGCGTCGCGTGCTGCGCGCTGCAGGCTGGTTGGCGCTGGTGCTCAGCCTGGTGCTCTGCGCCCAGGCCTGGGGCTGGGCCATGGGGTCTGTGGCCTGGTTCGCGGTGATGTCGTTGGCGGGGTTGGTACTGGTAATGCTGATGCCCTATTGGCCACGGCTAGCGGTGGGGTTGGTGGGCCTGCTGCCAGCGTGGGGCGGGCTGCAGGTGTTTGCCTGAGTGGTGCCTTTCAGTTCAGCACGTGGCGTTGCCCAAGCCAGTTTTCGAAGCACTGGAACGTCTCGATGGCGGCCTGCACGGTCGCGGCCTGCGCTGCAGGGGTAGCCGACGCCTGGCCGAGCCGGTCGAGGAAGCTGCGCCAGTAGTTGCCAGTCTGAGCGCCGTACACGTCGAAAAAGCCCGTGCCCTCGGCAGGCCCGAGCCCCAGGCGTTCGGCCATGGCCCGCTTCAGTACCTGGCCGCCCAGGGTCGAGCCTTCGACCACGTACATCACACCCAGCGCGCTGGCCTCGCTGCTGATGGCGGGCAGCGCCTGGCACAAGGGCAGGGCGTCGATGTCGGCAGCGCTCAAGCTCAGGGCCTGCAGGTCCAGCGTGAGCGTTGGCGTCTTGGTCCGCATGGGCTCCTGATAAGCCCCCAGGCGGGCCTCGAGCGGCGCATGAAACCCGTAGTAAGCCTGGATCAGTCGGCTATAGGCGGCGACGTCGAAGCTGGCTTCGAAGAATGGCAGGCGGGCTTCGAGCGCCTTGTGGCAGTCACGGGTGCCTTCGCGCAGGGCGAGCAGCAACGGGCTAGGAGAGGAGGAACTGGCTGGCATCGGGTGGGCTCTGGTGGCATTTCGCCTAAATTGGAGTGGCGATCGTAGCGCAGTGTTCCTCATTGGCAGCGACAATGTTGCGGAAAAAAACCAGGGCGTGCTAAACCAGTCGCCCCCGCCCTTGCAAAGAGCCTTCTGGTGAAAGCCGTACGCCTCACGTTGATCTGCCATGCCCTGACCCAGGCCCAGAAGGTCGGGCGCCTGCACCGTCCTGACGATGGCATCCTGGCGCTGGACGCTCAGCCATTGCCCCTGGTGCCTGAGGTGCGGGTGCTGACAGCGCCTGAGCGGCGTGGGGGTGAGACAGCGGCGTGGTTTTCGACGCAGGTGCAAGTCGAGCCGGCGTTGGCCGATTGTGACCTTGGGCGTTGGCAGGGGCGCTCACTCAAAGCGCTGCAGGCGGAGCAACCCGAGGCGTTGGCGCAGTGGCTGCAGGACCCGCACAGCGCGCCGCATGGCGGTGAATCGTTTGCTGCGCTGTGCCAGCGCATGGCGGCTTGGCTGGCGGGGTTCGAGGCGCCGGGTGAGTGGTTGGCGGTGACCCACCCGATGGTGATTCGCGCGGTGCTGGTGCAGGTGCTGGGTTGCCCGATGTCGGCGTATCGGCTTGTCGATGTGTTGCCGTTATCGCGGGTTGAGCTGAGCTTTGCGGGGGAGTGGCGGTTGCGGTTTGGGTGATTTGGCTTGGGGGCGTGCTTGTCGTGGGTCTTTCAGCGTTGTCGAAATCGAGCGCCGCCCGCGCGGCGCATCGCGGGCAAGCCCGCTCCTACGGTCTACCTCCGGCCAATTATGCCAGTGGCATCTTCACCGTCCGCCTTGTGTGCTCGACTCGATATCAAGGCGGGTACTGTTAGCTTCACCTCAATCGCAAGCCATGTACCAAGGCTGGCAGTGGAGATGTAGCTGACAGCACTGGCCGGAGGTAGACCGTAGGAGCGGGCTTGCCCGCGATGCGCCGCGCGGGCGGCGCTCGATTTGCGCCCCACCGCCAATCTCAAGACTTGCGCTCCATCGCCAATCTCAAGACTTGCGCCCCACTCAAAACGCCAACTTGTACCCGATCAACAGCAGCATCGCCGCCAGGCAAGGCCGCAGCACGCGGTCAGAAATGCGCCCGGTGAGGTGGCTGCCCAGGTAGATGCCTGGCAGCGAGCCGAGCAGCAGGTAGCCCAGCAGCGACCAGTCCATGTTGCCCATGCCGGCGTGGCCAAGCCCTGCTACCAGCGTAAGTGGCACGGCGTGAGCGATCTCGGTGCCCACCAGGCGGCGGGTGACCAGGAAGGGGTACAGCAGGAACAACGCCACGGTGCCCAGTGCGCCAGCACCGATCGAGGTGAGCGTGACCATCACCCCCAGCACCACGCCCGTCAGCACGGTGAGGATGTTCAGGCTGCGGTCGCTGAGCGAGTAATGGTCACCGGCATGGCGATTGGCGAATGCCTGCAGGCGGGTCTTGAACAGGATCGCCAGCGCGGTGAGGATCAACACCACGGCCAGGCCCTGCTTGATGACGGCGTTGAGCGCCGAGGTGTCGGTGTGCAGGGTGCTGAGGAACCACAGGGTCAGGGCGGCAGCCGGCACGCTGCCCAGGCTGAGCCAGCCGGTGATCTTCCAGTCGATGTTCTTGTTGCGGCCATGCACCCAGACGCCACTGGCCTTGGTGATGGCGGCGTAGAGCAGGTCGGTGCCCACGGCAGTGGCCGGGCTGATGCCGAACCACAGCAAAATCGGAGTCATCAGCGAACCGCCACCGACGCCGGTCATGCCGACGATGAAACCCACAACCAGTCCGGCAATGGTGAAACCGAAAGAACCTACATCCATACGCTACTCGACTGCCCAGCTTTAGCCCGTGATCGGATGGGTGCCAGCATATAGGTAGTTTTTATAGCCAAATAGACTTGTTCGTTATTAGGTTATAACCGGCCGCGCCTGGCCGCACACTCGGCAAGGCGGGTGTAGGGGCTGCATGGCAGCCCCCCGTCGACGCCGTCAGATACGGAAGCTGCCCACCAGTTGCTTGAGCCGCCCGGCCTGCTGGGCCAGCGCATCACAATGCTGCAGCGTCTGGTTAAGGTTCTCCACACCTTGCTGGTTGAGCGCGTTGATCTGGGTGATGTCCAGGTTGAGGCTCTCGACCACGGCAGTCTGTTCTTCGGTCGCGGTTGCCACCGACTGGTTCATGCCATCGATCTCGCCGATGCGCTGGGTCACGCTGGCCAAACGCACACCGGCCTGGTTGGCAACCTGCACGGTCTGTTCGCTGGAGACCTGGCTGGTGTTCATGGTGTGCACCGCTTCGCGAGAGCCCACCTGCAGGCTGGTGATCATGCGGTGGATTTCTTCGGCCGACTCCTGGGTGCGGTGCGCCAGGTTGCGAACCTCGTCGGCGACCACCGCAAAGCCACGCCCGGCCTCGCCGGCGCGGGCGGCTTCGATGGCGGCGTTGAGCGCCAGCAGGTTGGTCTGCTGGGAGATGCCCTTGATCACGTCGAGGATCTTGCCGATTTCGTCGGTGCTGGTATTGAGCGTTTCGATCTGCTCACACGATTCGCTGATGCGCTGCGACAAGGCGGTCATGGCATTGATCGCTTCTTCGACCACCTGCCGCCCGCCATTGGCCTGCTCGCTGGCGCCGCTGGCATGTTGCGAGGCGTCGGCGGCGTTGCGGGCGATTTCCTGGGTGGCGGCACCCAGTTCGTTGATGGCCGCGGCGACGCTGTTAGTGCGCATGCTCTGCTCTTCGGAGCCGATGATCGAGGCATTGGATGCATGGACCACTTTCTCGGAAAGGTCGTGCACCAGCCGCGTGGCCGAAGACACTTCGGTGATCGAGGTGTGGATGCGCTCGACGAAGTGGTTGAACGAGGTGGCCAGTTCGCCGAACTCGTCCTTGTGCTGCACGTCCAGGCGGCGGGTCAGGTCGCCTTCACCCTCGGCGATGTCGCGCATGGCGCGGCCCATGGTGGTCAGCGGGCGCATCAGCACCGGGATCAGCAGGCCCAGCAGGCCGGCGATGGCGGCCACGGCGATGAGCATCGCGATAATCGCCGAGGTGCGGAACTGGGCGAGTGCGGCGTAGGCCTTGTCCTTGTCGATCGACAGGCCGATGTACCACTGGGCCGAGGGCAGGCCGGCCACCGGGGCAAACGAAATCAACCGCTGCTGGCCATCGAGGGTGACATCCTGCATGTCGGCTGCAACGCGCAGGCCGGCGCCTGGGTAGATGTCCTTGAGGTTCTTCATCACCTGGTCTTTGTCCGGGCTGACGATCACCTGGCCACTGCTGTCGGCGAGGAAGGCGTGGCCGATGCCGCCGAAATCGACCGAGTTGATGATCTGCACCAGGGTGTCGAGGGTCACGTCGCCGCCGACCACGCCGACCAGCTCGCCGTTTTGCTTGCTTTTCACCGGCGTGGCGATGGTTACCATCAGGCCGCCGACAGCGCCTTGGTAGGGGGCGGTGAGCACGGTTTGCCCAGCGTTCGCTGCGCTGGCGTACCACGGCCGTTGGCGCGGGTCATAGCCGGCCGGCATTTGCGTGTCGGGGCGCTGGGTGAATACGCCGTTGGCCTGGCCCAGGTAGGTGAACAGGAAGTTTCGCGTATAGGAGGGCTGCTCGATCAGCCCCGCCAGGGTGTCGCCAGCCCCTTGTTCGGCGATGTCCTGCGCCAGGTTTTCCAGCACCAGGATGCGCCCGCTCATCCAGTTCTGCACGCTGCTGGCAGTCAGTGCGCCGGCCTGTTGCACCGATGACTGGATATTCTGGCGGATGGTGTTGCGTTGCAGGTAATCGTTGTAGAGCGTGAACAGGGCAAATGCCAGCACCACGACGCCGCAGGCGCTGAGCAGGATCTTGTGGCGAAATTTCAGGTTCATGTTTCGAGACCTTGAGCCATTGAGGGGAGGGCGCCGCGCGCTCGTGGCGCGATGGGGGCCTGTCCACTCTGATATCGGCTATTCGCCTAAAAAATTGAAACACTTACGTCATCTAGCTGAGGCGATTTCGACGGACGGTGCGCTAGCGTTTTGCTAGCTGTTCGATCAGCAAACGCGCGGCCTGGCGCAGCGGTTGCCGCTTGCGCCAGCAGGCATGAAGCGGCAGCTGCAGTTCGTTGCGGGTATTGCGAAATTGCAGGCGCACCAGGCGCCCTGCGTCGATCAGCGGCGCCACCCGCGCCAGTGGCAAGTCGCCCCAGCCCAGGCCGGCTTCGACCATTTGCAGCGCCAGGTCGAAGCTGTCGGTGGACCAGTGCGCGGCGCCGATCAGCGCGCGCGGGTCGGCCAATGGCAGGTCGCGGCTGCGCACCAGGATCTGGCGCACATTGATCAGGTCTTCGAGGTACTGGATGCGCCCGTCGCGCAGTGCCGGGTGCGCCGGTGACAGCGTCGCCACCAGCGACTCCATGCCAATGTGCTGAAACCCCCGGTGCGCATCCACCTGCAGGCCGGCAAACGCCAGGCACAGGTCGGCGCGGCCGCTGTCGAGCAGTTGCAGCGCTTCTTCCTGGGGGGCGCTGAGTACCTGGATGTCCAGTAACGGAAAGCGCTCGCCGAGCGTGGCGATGGCCGCCAGCAGCGGGCGGTGGTCGATGTCCGGGACCACAGCGAGGGTCAGGCTGCTTTCCAGGCCCTGGGACAGCTCCAGCGCATGCACCTGCAGCAGCCCGAGCTGTTCGGCGATCAACCTGGCGTGCGGCTCCAGGGCCAGTGCCTGGGCAGTGGCGCGCACCTCGCGCGGGCCGCGCTCGAACAAGGCGTAGCCCAGCTCCGCCTCAAGGTTGCCGATGGCCATGCTGACTGCCGAAGGCACCCGGCCAAGGGTGCGGGCAGCAGCCGAGAATGAGCCGCGGTCGAGCACGGCAAGAAACAGCTGAATGTTGTCGCTGGAAAAGTTCATGGCAGCCTCCTGTCAGTGAATCTGAAAGCTACCGACTTTTTCTGTCAAGCGGATTGAAGCATTCTTGCGCCCCTTCGCTTTTTGTCACATGAGGTAAACCCGTGCAGGGACTGAAACGCAAACTGGTCTACGTGACCTTTTATGAATTGATCGGCCTGTGCATGTCGACCCTTGGGCTGGCCTACCTGTCGGATACCGAGGCCTCGCATACCGGGCCGCTGGCGGTGATGATCACCACCATCGCCATGCTCTGGAACCTGATCTACAACAGCCTGTTCGAGTACTGGGAGAGCCGCCAGGCCAAGCGCGGGCGCAGCGTGGCGCGGCGGGTGGCGCATGCCATCGGCTTCCAGCTGACCTTGGTGGTGTACCTGATTCCGCTGATCGCCTGGTGGCTGGGCATGAGCCTGGTGGAGGCGTTCCTGGTGGATCTGGCGTTCATCATCCTGGTGCCGTGCTACACCTTCGCCTACAACTGGGCGTTCGACCGGATCTTCGGTTTGCCGATATCGGCCATGGCCACGGCCTGAGCGGCCGGTAAAACCAACCGCTAAGGCGGCAGGCGAATCAATAACGGCGCCTGCCGCGCCGGCTGCGGTTGCTGTTCTTGCCCCTGTGCCCGCGGTGCACTGGCCAACAGCAAGCTGTCCTCGACTTGCCCCGACAGGTAGTACACCCCCGCCATGGCGCCGCTCTGGCGGTTTTCCATCAGCTCCTGCCATTCCTGGTTGAGCGCAACGTTGAGGATCACCCGCAGCTGCTCGACCATCTCCGGGTGCTCGCGGTCATGGGTCATCATGCCGTAGCCCGCCGCCGCGATCGAAATCATCGCCCCGGCCACCTTGCCCACCGCACTCGCCACGGCACTGGCGATGCCGCGCGGGGCCAGGGTGGCGCCGAGTTTTTCGCTGGCGCGGTTGGCCACCGACGACAGGCCCACATCGGTCTTCCCAGGGCCTTTGGTGGCTTGTTGATGCAAGTGCTCGCGCAGGGCGAGCCAGGCGGGTTGCTGGTCGAGCGGTTTGGCCTTGAGCAATTGATAAAGGCTGGCATTGCGCGCCGGCGGCGGGCCCAGGTTGATGGCGGGGATGCGGTTGAGGCGCTGGCTGAGCTGGTCGGGCGGGGCGTTGTAGCGCTGGATGATGCCCTGCAGTTGCTGGCCGAACAGTTGCAGGTACAACTCGCTGGCACGGTCGCGGATACCTTCGGGGTTGATCTGCTCGGCCACGGGCTCGATCACCCTTTTGTGGTACTGCTCCTGCAGGTACAGGGCAAGGCGTTTTTCCGCAGGCTCACGGCCTTGGCCGCTGTCGAGCTTGTACCAGGCCACCTTGAGCGTCAGCCATTGCTGGGTCCAGTACCCTGTGAACCACGGGATGAAATCGCTTTCGGTCCGTTGTTGCACCTGCTCCTTCCACACCCGCATCGAGCGCCGCGCATAGTCGTTGGCAGAGCCGGCAGCGCCCACCGAGGCATCGATCAGCTCCTGGTCGATGCGTTGCCAGGCGGCGGGGGTGAGTACGGCAGGCGGCGGCGGGGCAGGCGGGCGCTTGCCGGCACAGGCAGCGAGGGCCAGCAGGAGGCAAAGCAGCAAGAGGATGCGCGTGCTCACGCGACCGCCTTCCTGGGTAAGAGGCTTGGGGGGTTACCCGAGTATAAGAGGGGCTCGGGCGGGCTGCTGTGCAGCCCATCGCGTCACTGCTCCAGGTCGAGTTTTTCTTCCAGGCGGTTCAGGTGCTCGTGCATCAGCGCCAGTGCTGCGGTGCTGTCACCGGCCTCGACGGCATCGATGATCGCTGTGTGTTCTTCCCAGGCGCAATGGTCGCAACAAGGCGATTCATAGCGGGCAATGATCAGCGAGGTCATCGGCACCAGGCCATTGAGAAACCGCGCCAGCGGCGCGTTGGCCGCCACCTGGGCGAGCTTGAGGTGAAACTCGCCACCCAGGCGGATCGCCGCGCAGCGTTCGCCCCGTTCGTGATGGTGGCGTTCCCGTTCGACCAGTGCGCGCAATTGGCGGATGTGCGCCGGCCGTGCGCGTTGCGCGGCCAGGCTGATCAGGGTGGTTTCGGCCAACCGCCGGGCGCTGAGCACCTGGCGCGCCTGTTGGGGGTCGGGGGCGGCCAGGTGTGCGGTGTGGCTGGGGCGCTGCACCACCACTTGCTGGTCCGACAGGCGCCCGAGCACCCGGCGGATCACCGTGCGGCTGACGCCAAAGGCGTTGCCCAGTGCCTGTTCGGGCAGCAGGCTGCCGGGGGGCAGGCGCTGCTCGAGGATGGCGTCGAACAGGCGCGGGTAGATCTGCTCGGCCGACAGGCGGGTTTCGCCGACGGCGAGCAGGGCAGGCAGGTGGGGGGCGGCGTGGGCGCAGGCGGTCATGGTCGCTCTCCTGGGGTCATGGACGCGGATGGTCATCCGGGATGTTCAGTTCGATGCCCATGCGCAGGCCTTCGGCGAGGATGTGCTGGCGCATCTGGGCGCTGGCCTGGGCACTGTTGCGGTCGCGGATGGCGCGAACCACTGCTTCGTTTTCCTTGAGCCGTGCGGCCAGGTGCTCGGGGGAGTTGCGCAGCATGCTGGCGCTTTGCTTGAGGGCGTTGCCCGTCTGCTGCACGACGCTCTGGAAGATCGGGTTGGTGGTCAGGGCGAACAGCGCCTCATGGAAGGCAATGTACGCCTTGGCCCCGGCCTCGCTGTCGTCGGCATCCAGGGCTTCGCGCATGTCCATCAGGGTCAGGCGCAGCTGGCCGATGTCCTGGCTGTTGGCCGATTGCGCCACCAGGCCGACGATGAAGGGTTCGAGGGTGTAGCGCAGCTCCAGCACATCGGCCAGGCTGGCCGCAGCGGTGGTGTCGACGCCGGGTTCCAGCTGCGCGGCTTCGGCCTCCAGCACCAGCACCCCTTTGCCCGGCAGCGAACGCACCAGGCCCAGGGTTTCCAGCACGGTCACCGCCTCGCGCAGGCTCGGCCGGCTGATACCCAGCTGCTCGGCCAGTTCGCGCTGGCCGGGCAGCATGTCGCCGGAGCGCCATTGCCCGCGGGCCAAGGCCTGGCGCAGTTTTTCCACCACTGAAGTGACAACGGTTGATGAGCTGATCACGGTTCGCTCCTGGAAAGGGCCGGCGCCAGCGCCGGCCTCGTGGGCTCAGAATTCCTGTTGCTGGGCGGTGGCTGGCTTGCGCGGTGCGTGGGCGAAGCCGGGTTTGCCGTCGAGCACGTTCTGCGCACGTTCCAGGTCGATGTCTTTTTCCCAGCGGGCAATGGCCACGGTCGCCACGCAGTTGCCGATGAGGTTGGTCAATGCGCGGCCAATGCCCATGAACCAGTCCACCGCCAGCACCAGCACCAGGCCCACCACCGGGATCGCCGGGACGGCGGTGAGGGTGGCGGCAAGGATCACCAGCGCCGAACCCGGGATGCCGTGCGCGCCCTTGGACGTCACCAGCGACACCAGCAGGATGGTCAGCAGGTCGGTCATTTCCAAGGGGGTGCCGGTGGCGTTGGCGATGAACACGATGGCCAGGGTCAGGTAGATGGAGAAGCCATCGAGGTTGAACGAGTAGCCGGTCGGGATCACCAGGCCCACGGTGGAACTGCCGATGCCCAGGTGCTCGAGCTTGCGCATGATCTGCGGCAGCACGGCGTCGGAGGAGGCGGTGCCGAGCACGATGGTCAGCTCTTCACGCAGGTACTTGATGAACGGCAGCAATTTGAGGCCCGACACCCGCATCACGGTGCCCAGGACGATCAGCACGAAGCCGGCGCAGGTCAGGTAGAACAGGGCCACCAGGCCACCCAGGTGCTGCAGCGACTCCAGGCCATATTTGCTGGTGGTGAAGGCAATGGCGCCGAACACGCCGATCGGCGCCAGGCGCACGATCATGCCCATGATGCGGAAAATCACATGGCTGAGCTCGTTGATCAGCCGCGAAATGCCGGCGGCCGAGTCGCCCACCAGGTTCAGCGCGCTGCCGAACAGCACCGAGAACAGCAGCACCTGCAGGATGTTGTTGTCAGCGAAGGCGCCGACCACCGAGGTCGGGATCAAGTCCATGAAGAACGCGGTAGCGCCATGGATATGCTGGCCGCGCTCGGCCAGGCCGTTGGCGTCGGCGCTGGACAGCTGGTCCAGGTGAATGTTGGCGCCACTGCCGATACCGCTGCTGAAGGCGAATATCAGGCCGATCACCAGGGCGATGGTGGTCAGCACTTCAAAGTAGATCACCGATTTGAGGCCGATGCGGCCGACTTTCTTGAGGTCGCCGGCACCGGAAATGCCGCTGACCACCACGCAGAAGACAATCAGGCCAATCAGCATCTTGATCAGCTTGATGAAGCCATCACCGAGGGGTTTGAGTTGCAGGGAAAGGTCGGGGAAGCTGAGGCCGCAGGCGATGCCGAGGGCAAGGCCGAGCACGACTTGCAGGAAGATCGAACGCGAGCACCATTTGAGCATGGGAGTGATCTCTGATCGGTGTCCTTGCTTCGGTGCCGCACGGGGCGAAAGAGCGCAGGACTTAATTATTTTTGTGGTCTTACCGGTTTGTTCAGCGCGGGACCATAAAAGCGCGAAAAATCCTCCTTTGCAAGGGTTTTTGGCCTTACCGGTCTGACCAGTTGTGGGGCAATTTGGCTTGGCGGGCTCTAATTCGGTGCGTACTGTGGATTATGAATTCGCGCAACCAGGCGCCTTTTGCCGATGCCTGGGTAGCCTGAGCAAGCAGCCTGCCAAGTGCCGCAGCTCAGGGCTGCGGCGCCATGCTTTTGACCGAGGCCAGCTCGGGGTGGGCGACCAGTTTGTCGATGTGCAGCGCGTCGTCGTTCATCCAGGTTTCGCTCAGCACCCGGTAATGCTCCATGTCACGGCAGCGCATGCGCAGGCTGTAATCGAAGTGGCCGCTGATCAGCTGGCACTCATAGACTTGCGGGCACTGCTGCATGGTCGCTTCGAAGGCTTTTTGCGCAGCCCGCCCGCTCTGGTTGGACAAGGCCACGAGCACCAGCAGGGACAGCCCCGGGGCGATCTTCTGCAGGTCGAGGATGGCGCCATAACCGCGGATCACCCCGCGCCGCTCCAGCTTGCGCACACGCTCAAGGCACGGGCGCGGCGTGAGGTGGACCAGGCTCGAGAGTTTTTCGAAGGTGATGCGACCGTCGACGCGCAGCACGTCGATGATGGCGTGGTCGATGCGGTCCAGCGGGGGCTGGGTGGCGTCCTTGGTGTCCATGCGCGCGGCTTCTTTGCAAAAAGGGGCAAGGACAGGGTAGGCGCTTATCGGGTGAGCTTCCTCAATTACGAGGTGGCCCAATCGCCGGCTTGCCGGCTCCCACAGGGCTGGGCTGCCTCCCAAGGGTTGGATTGGTGTCCAACTTCTTGGGGGCAGTCCACATTGTGGGAGCCGGCTTGCCGGCGATTGGGCTGCGAGGCAGCCCCGGTCTATTCAAGCGCAGGCGCTGTCGGCCTGCTGCGCTGGGCGCATTTCTACCACCCGTGGTTGCAGCAGCGCATACAAGTCTTTCGGGTTCTCCAGCGTCGGCACCAGCTCGATCTCCCGGCCGATACCCAGAGCCCGCGCTGTATCCAGCACATAGCGCAGCGCTGAGTAGTCCTCCAGGGCAAAGCCTACCGAATCGAACAGGGTGACCTGTTCAACGCTTTCACGGCCCTTGGCAACGCCCGCCACCACCTGCCAGAACTCGGTGACAGGCGAGTCGCCAGGCATCTGCTGGATCTCGCCTTCAATGCGGCTTTGCGGTTCGTACTCGACGATCACCCGGGCCCGCTCGACGATGTCGCGGTGCAGCTCGGTCTTGCCGGGGCAGTCGCCGCCGACCGCGTTCAGGTGCATGCCCGGCTCGATCATGTCTGGGGTAAGGATGGTCGCGTAGGCCTTGTCCGCCGTCACCGTGGTGACGATGTCGGCACCCCGCACCGCGTCGGCGACCGAGTGGGCGACGATCAGCTTGAGCCCAGGCCGGCCCGACAGGTTGGCCACCAGTTTTGCCGTGGCCGCGGGGTCGATGTCGTACAGGCGGATTTCATCGATGCCCAGCAGCATCTTGAAGGCGATGGCCTGGAACTCGCTTTGCGAGCCATTGCCGATCAGCGCCATGCTGCGGCTGTCGTCGCGCGCCAGGTAGCGGGCGGCCAAGGCCGAGGTGGCGGCGGTGCGGATTGCGGTGGCCAGGGTCATTTCGCTGAGCAGCAGCGGCAGGCCGGAATCGACGTCGCTCAACGCGCCGAAGGCCATGACCGTGGGCAGGCCATGGCGGGTGTTCTTCGGGTGGCCGTTGACGTATTTGAAGGCGTACAGGCTGGCGTCGGACACCGGCATCAGTTCTATCACGCCGTCTTTTGAGTGGTTGGCCATGCGCGGGCATTTTTCGAAGGCGTGCCAGCGCAGGTAGTCCTGGCGAATGTACTCGGCCATCTCCACCATGCAGGTGGCCAGGCCCTTGCGATTGGCCAGGCGGGCGAGGTCTTGCACATCGATGAAGCGGGTCATCACATTCTCCCTGCAGCGACGCACCGGAATGTCGGGCAGGCATTCAGGGTGGGCTGTAGGTATATTTTCTGACAGATGCAGCACGAGCATGGGTGTTGGAGGGGGCTGAATACAGCGGTTGCAGCTGAATTGGAGTGCCTCACAGCCGAATCGGCTGTGAGCATCAGGGGGCAGCGTTGAGCGTGCCCTGTTCGCGCAGGCGCTTGTACAGGGTGGTGCGGCTGATGCCCAGCAGGCGTGCCAGCGAAGACAGGTTGCCGCCGCAGCGCTGCAGCAGGTCGGCCAGGTCGCCCGACGCTGCGTCGTGTGCGGATACGGTCGCACATGCGGGCAGTTCGCTGGCCTGGGCGAGGAAGCTGTCGGGAAGGTGCTCGGCGCCGATCGGCTGCACCCCGGCCAAGGCCAGCGCTACCTGCAGCACACTGTGCAATTGCCGCAGGTTGCCGGGCCATGGGTGGCGCAGCAGCAGGGCGAGTGTGGCCGCAGGCAATTGGCGTGGCTGGCCTGGCTCCAGGTACCGGGCGTGAACCTGCTCGATCAGCTCGCGCCGGTCGCTGCGCTCGCGCAAAGCCGGCAGGGTCAGGGTCAGCCCGGCCACGCGGTAGTAGAGGTCCTGGCGGAAGCGCCCGGCGCGCACTTCTTCGGCCAGGTCCCGGTTGCTTGCCGAGACCACGCGGATGTCCACCGTCACCGGTTCGCCGCTGCCCAGTGGCTGGATGCTGCGCGACTGCAGTACACGCAGCAGCCTGGCCTGGGTCGGTAGCGGCATATCGCCGATTTCGTCGAGGAACAGAATGCCGTGGTCGGCCTTGCGAATCAGCCCGGGGTTGCCCTTGTGGTGGGCGCCGGTGAAGGCCCCCTTGTCGTAGCCGAACAGTTCCGATTCGACCAGCTCCGCCGGGATGGCCGCGCAGTTGACCGCGATCAGCGGCTGGTGGCCACGGCTGCTGGCGCGGTGCAGAGTGTCGACGAAGACTTCCTTGCCGGCGCCGGTTTCACCCTGGACCAGGACCGGGATGTCCTTTTCCAGCAGCAGGCTGGCCTGGGTCAGGGCTTTGTCCAGGCGCGGGTCGCCCGCACGAGGGGCAGGACGCGTGGGGCGTTGCCGGGGCGCCTGCCATTGGCAGTGGAAACGGTTGCGCCCGGCGGCCTGCAGGGCGAATGGCTGTTGCTGGGCATGGGCGAGCAATTGGCGCATGGGCATCTGGAACAGCTGCTCCAGGTTCTGGCGCAGCGGGTTGCCGCCGAGCAGGCTGTCGGCGCGGTGATTGGCGGCGAGCACCTGGCCGCGCTCATCGAAGATCAGCAGCCCGGCCCAGGGGCTGTCGAGGTTGTCCGAGGCGCTGTTGAACAGCAGTTGCGCGTGCTGGTCACCGTGCTGCGCAAGGATCAGCCGGTTCTCCAGGCTCTGGCTCATCATGCGCACCAGGCCGAGGGTCTGGCTGGCCGGCAGGTAGCCGTCGCTGGCCACGTCGAGCACGCCGACACGTTGGCGCTGGGCGTCGAACAGCGGCGCTGCGGCGCTGGCCATGTAGCGGTTTTGGCGCAGGAAGTGTTCATCCTGGCCTACATGAATGGGCTGCGCGCAGACCAGCGCGGTGCCCAGCGCGTTGGTGCCCACGCCCCGTTCGTGCCAGTGGGCGCCAGCACTGAAGCCATGCTGATGGTGTGGGTCGATGAAGCGTCGCGAACCCCAGGTGTCGAGCAGGCAGCCGCTGGCGTCGGCGAGCATCACCAGGTAGCTGGCATTGCCCAGCAGGTGCGCATACTGCGGCAGCACGGTATCGCGGGTCAGTTGCAGCAGTGCCTGGCGCCGTTCCAGCAGGGCGCTGAGTTCGCCGTGGGTCAGGCAATCGAAGTCTGGCGCGCTCTGCGGCTGCAGGCCGAGATCGCGGCAGCGGGCCCAGGAAGCCTGGATCAGTTGGGCATGGGTCGAAGCGGATGTGGCCATGGGCCTGTCCTGTGTGATTGTTGTTTTCAGCCGACCGCTGTTCAGTGTCGTTCAGGGTTGTTCAATGTCAAACCCGCCGTTGTTCAGGTGTTCAGCGAAACTGTTCAGTTGTGAACGGCAACTGGTCGGCTTGCGCAGGGGAAGCCGCGCGCCAGAGCCTTGTGGCGCAACTGGCACGGAACTGGCTGTGCCTGGCAGACAATAATCACAAGAAGGCCACGCCATGTCCCTGGTGTTGGAGCAGGTCAGCCGCAGCGTCGACGGGCAACCGTGGATCATCGACGCGTCCCTGCGCTTCGAGCCCGGTTCGTTCAACGTGCTGTTGGGCCGGACCCTGGCCGGCAAGACCAGCCTGATGCGCCTGATGGCCGGGCTCGACCGACCCGAGCATGGCCGGGTGTTGATGGCGGGCGAGGACGTCACCGGTGTGCCGGTGCGTCGGCGCAACGTGTCGATGGTCTATCAGCAGTTCATCAACTACCCGAACCTGAGCGTCTACGAGAACATCGCCTCACCCTTGCGCCAGGCGCGCCTGGCCGAGCCCGAGATCCGCCGGCGGGTGCAGGAAACCGCCGAAATGCTGCGCATTGCCCCCTACCTGCAGCGTTTGCCGCTGGAGCTGTCCGGTGGCCAGCAGCAGCGCACGGCAATGGCCCGGGCGTTGGTCAAGGACGCCGGGCTGATCCTGTTCGACGAACCGCTGGTCAACCTCGACTACAAGCTGCGCGAGGGGCTGCGCCAGGAGCTGCGCGAGCTGTTCGCTGCGCGCAACTGCATTGCCGTGTATGCCACCACTGAGCCCAACGAAGCGCTGGCGTTGGGCGGCACCACCACCCTTTTGCACGAGGGCCGCATCGTCCAGAGCGGCCCTACCTCCGCGGTTTACCAGCGGCCCTGCAGCGTGCTGGCCGCCGAACTGTTTTCTGAGCCGCCGATCAATCTGGTGCCCGGGCGCGTCAGTGGCAACGAGGTGAGCCTGGCCCTGGCGGTGCACTTTGCCCGCAGCGCCGACCTGAAGGGCCTGGTGGATGGCGATTATCAATTTGGTGTACGCCCCAGTCACATCAGCCTGGTGCCGGCCCACGACGATGACCTGGAGCTGGCGGTGCTGGTTGAGCTGGCCGAGATCAGTGGTTCCGAGACCTTCCTGCACGTGCGTAACGAGCACTGGCGGATGGTCCTGCACCTGCCTGGCGTACACGAGTATCAGGTGGATACGCCGATCCGTGTGTTCATCCCCACCCACAAGCTGTTCGTCTTCGACAGTACCGGGGCACTGGTGCAGGCGCCGGGCCTGCGCCAGGCGAGGAGTGCCTGATGGCCGAAATCCGTTTGCACCAGTTGGCGCACAGCTACAGCCGCCAGCCCGTCGACGCGAATGACTATGCCCTGCATGAGTTGGAACACGTGTGGGAGCAGGGCGGCGCCTATGCTTTGCTCGGGCCGTCGGGGTGCGGCAAGTCAACGCTGCTGAACATCATCTCGGGCCTGCTGACACCGTCCCATGGCCAAGTGCTGTTCGACGGCAAGCCGGTCAACCACCTTTCACCGCAGCAGCGCAACATCGCCCAGGTGTTCCAGTTCCCGGTGGTGTACGACACCATGACGGTGTTCGACAACCTGGCGTTCCCCTTGCGCAACCAGGGCCTGGACGAGGGCCGAGTGCGCAGCCGGGTCGAGGAGATCGCCGAGGTGCTCGACCTGGCTGCGGTGCTGAAGAAAAAGGCCCGCAACCTCAGTGCCGACGAAAAACAGAAAGTCTCGATGGGCCGCGGCCTGGTGCGTGACGACGTCTCGGCGATCCTCTTCGACGAGCCCCTCACGGTGATCGACCCGCACCTGAAATGGAAGCTGCGGCGCAAGCTCAAGCAGATCCATGAGCAGTTCAACATCACCATGATCTACGTCACCCACGATCAGCTGGAAGCCTCGACCTTCGCCGACAAGATCGCAGTGATGCACGGCGGGCGCATCGTCCAGTTCGGCACGCCACGGGAGCTGTTCGAACGGCCGCGGCACACCTTCGTCGGCTACTTCATCGGCAGCCCCGGGATGAACCTGATCGATGTGCAGGCCGAAACGCAAGGGGTGGTGTTCGGGGGCGTCCACCTGCCGTTGCCCGATGGCCTGCGTGAACGCTTGGCAGCGGCGCCGGGCGGGCGCCTGCAAGTGGGCATTCGCCCGGAGTTCGTGCAGCTGTGGGACAGCCCATTCGATGCCGCGTACCCGGCCCAGGTGCTGGACGTCGAAGACCTGGGCACCTACCGCATCGTCACGCTGGTGCTGGGCGGCGTGTCGCTCAAGGCGCGCCTGGCCGAGGATCGGCCGTTGCCGGTAGGCCAGGCCTGGGTCAGCCTGCCGACGCAGTGGCTGATGCTGTATGTGGACGATGTGCTGCTGGAGGCCGGGCCATGAACAAGGTGCCCAACAACAAGGCCTGGTGGCTGGTGCTGCCGGTGTTCCTGCTGGTGGCTTTCAGCGCCGTGATGCCGATGATGACGGTGGTCAACTATTCGGTGCAGGACATTTTCGACCAGTCCAGCCGCTACTTCGTCGGCGCCGACTGGTACCGCCAGGTGCTGCGCGACCCGGCATTGCACGACGCCTTGCTGCGCCAGTTCATCTATTCCGCGTGCGTGCTGCTGATCGAGATCCCGCTGGGCATCGGCATTGCCCTGACCATGCCGACCAAGGGGCGCATGGCCTCGGTGTGCCTGATCGTCATGGCCATCCCGCTGCTGATCCCGTGGAACGTGGTCGGCACCATCTGGCAGATCTTCGGCCGCGCCGACATCGGCCTGCTGGGCGCAACGCTGGCCAAGCTTGGGGTCAACTACAACTATGCCGGCGACCCGTTCGATGCCTGGCTCACGGTACTGGTGATGGACGTCTGGCACTGGACGTCGCTGGTGGCGCTGCTGTGCTATTCGGGCCTGCGCGCCATCCCCGACGTGTATTACCAGGCCGCGCGTATCGACCGTGCATCGGCCTGGGCGGTGTTCCGCCACATCCAGTTGCCCAAGCTCAAGAACGTGCTGCTGATCGCGGTGATGCTGCGCTTCATGGACAGCTTCATGATCTACACCGAGCCGTTCGTGCTCACCGGCGGCGGGCCGGGCAACGCCACTACGTTCCTCAGCCAGACCCTCACGCGCATGGCCGTAGGGCAATTCGACCTGGGCCCGGCGGCGGCGTTTTCGCTGGTGTACTTCCTGATCATCCTGCTGGTGTCGTGGCTGTTCTACACAGCCATGACCCACGCCGACAAGGACTAGGCCATGAGCACGCGCAAGACGCTGGCCCTGCTGCTGTACTTCTTCTTTTTGCTGGTGCCGATCTACTGGCTGCTGAACATGTCGTTCAAGAGCAACAGTGAAATCCTCGGCGGCCTGACCCTGTGGCCACAGGGGTTCACGCTGGACAACTACCGGGTGATATTCACCGATGCCAGCTGGTACAGCGGCTACATCAATTCGCTGTACTACGTCTGTTTGAACACGGTCATTTCACTGCTGGTGGCACTGCCGGCGGCGTATGCCTTTTCGCGCTATCGCTTCCTGGGCGACCGTCACCTGTTCTTCTGGCTGCTGACCAATCGCATGGCGCCACCGGCGGTATTTCTGCTGCCGTTCTTTCAGCTGTACTCGTCCATCGGCCTGTTCGACACCCACATCGCCGTTGCCCTGGCCCATTGCCTGTTCAACGTGCCACTTGCGGTGTGGATTCTCGAGGGGTTCATGTCGGGGGTGCCGAAAGAGATCGACGAGACCGCGTACATCGATGGTTACAGCTTCCCGCGGTTCTTCGTGAAGATCTTCATCCCGCTGATTGGCTCAGGCATCGGTGTCACGGCGTTTTTCTGCTTCATGTTTTCCTGGGTCGAACTGCTGCTGGCACGCACCCTGACGTCGGTGAACGCCAAACCTATTGCGGCGGTGATGACCCGCACCGTGTCCGCTTCGGGCATTGACTGGGGCGTGCTGGCAGCGGCCGGGGTGCTGACCATCCTGCCCGGCATGCTGGTGATCTGGTTCGTCCGCAACCATGTGGCCAAGGGCTTTGCCCTGGGCCGGGTCTGAGGAGGGGGACGCATGGAATGGATGGCCTGGACCCTGCCCACGGCGCTGTTCTTCGCCGCCGTCGGTGTGCTGCTGTTGTGCATGACCCTGCTCGAACTGCGCCGCCCCTGCGTGGAGCGGCGCGGCTTTCTGCCGATCGTCACCAGCCGTGGCGACCGGTTGTTCATCGGCCTGCTGGTCAGCGCCTACCTGCACTTGCTGGTAGTCGGGGCCAGCGACTGGCCGTTGTGGGTGGCCTCGCTGCTGTCGCTGGGCTGGCTGGTGGTAGTGCTGCGCTGGGGCTGAGCGACGGCTCCGGGGAAAACTCAATCGGGAGATCACAATGTTCCATAACAAACACAATCGGCGACATTTGACCCTGGCCGCGTTGCTGGTGCTGGCCAGCGTGCAGGGTGCGGCGTGGGCCGACCAGTACGAAGACGCGGCGAAAAAGTGGATCGGCAGCGAGTTCAAGCCTTCCACCCTGACGCCCGAGCAGCAGCTGGCGGAGCTTAAGTGGTTCATCAAGGCCGCGGAGCCGTTCCGTGGCATGAAGATCAACGTGGTGTCGGAAACCATCACCACCCATGAGTACGAGTCCAAGGTGCTGGCCAAGGCGTTCAGCGAGATCACCGGCATCCAGCTGACCCATGACCTGCTCCAGGAGGGCGATGTGGTAGAAAAGCTGCAGACGCAGATGCAGTCGGACAAGAACATCTACGACGGCTGGGTAAATGATTCCGACCTGATCGGCACGCACTTTCGCTACGGCAAGGTGGAGTCGATCACCGACCTGATGGCCAATGAAGGCAAGGCCTACACCTCGCCGACACTGGACCTCAAGGACTTCATCGGTATTTCCTTCACCACCGCGCCGGATGGCAAGGTCTATCAATTGCCTGACCAGCAGTTCGCCAACCTGTACTGGTTCCGCGCCGACTGGTTCGACCGGCCCGAGCTCAAGGCCAAGTTCAAGGAGAAGTACGGCTATGAGTTGGGCGTGCCGGTGAACTGGTCGGCCTACGAGGACATCGCCAAGTTCTTTACCGAGGACGTGAAGGAAATCGACGGCAAGCGCGTGTATGGCCACATGGACTACGGCAAGAAGGACCCTTCGCTGGGCTGGCGCTTCACCGATGCCTGGTTCTCGATGGCCGGTGGCGGCGACAAAGGCCTGCCCAATGGGCTGCCGGTAGACGAATGGGGGATCCGCGTGGAGGACTGCCACCCGGTGGGCTCCAGCGTTACCCGTGGCGGCGACACCAACGGCCCGGCAGCGGTGTATGCCACGCAGAAATACGTTGACTGGATGCGCGCCTACGCACCGAAAGAAGCGCAGGGCATGACCTTCTCCGAGGCCGGCCCGGTACCGGCGCAAGGCAACATCGCCCAGCAGATCTTCTGGTACACCGCGTTCACCGCCGACATGACCAAGCCGGGGCTGCCGGTGGTCAACGCCGACGGTACGCCAAAATGGCGTATGGCACCGTCGCCCAAGGGGCCGTACTGGGAAGAGGGGATGAAGCTGGGCTATCAGGACACCGGGTCCTGGACCTTCTTCAAATCGACCCCCGAGAAGCAGCGCCTGGCCGCGTGGCTGTACGCGCAGTTCGTCACCTCCAAGACCGTGTCGTTGAAAAAGACCATCGTCGGCCTGACGCCGATTCGCGAGTCGGACATCAACTCCCAGGCCATGACTGACCTTGCGCCCAAGCTCGGCGGGCTGGTGGAGTTCTACCGCAGCCCGGCGCGCGTGCAATGGACCCCGACCGGCACCAACGTACCGGACTACCCACGCCTGGCGCAGTTGTGGTGGAGCCATATCGCCGAAGTGGCCAGTGGTGAGAAAACCCCGCAGGAGGCGCTGGATGGCCTGGCCCGCGACCAGGACAAGATGATGGAGCGGTTGCAGCGCTCCAACGCCCAGGCCACCTGTGCGCCGAAGATGAACCCGGAGAAAGATGCCCAGTACTGGTTCGACCAGCCGGGTGCGCCGAAGCCGAAGCTGGCCAACGAGAAGCCCAAGGGCGAGACGGTCAGCTACAGCGAACTGCTGAAGTCGTGGGAGGCGGCGCGCAAGTGACCGGCTAGAGACCGGGTGGGCGCCATCGCCGGCAAGCCGGCTCCCACGGGTTGAGCAAATCACCCGAACCTGTAGGCGCCGGCTTGCCGGCGATAGGGCCAGTACGGCCACCCGATAAGCTTCAGGCAAAAAAAACGGCACCTGCCAGAGGTGCCGTTTTCATGTCACTGCTACTTACTTATGCAGCTCTTCGGCCGCATACAGCGTGTTTTCCAGCAGGCACGCGCGGGTCATCGGGCCGACACCACCCGGTACCGGGGTGATCCAGCCGGCGCGGGGCAGGGCGGTCTCGTAGACCACATCGCCGACCAGCTTGCCGTCGTCCTGGCGGTTGATGCCGACGTCGATGACGATGGCGCCTTCCTTGACCCACTCACCCTTGACCAGGCCCGGCTTGCCGGCAGCCACCACCACCAGGTCGGCACGGCCGACGTGGCCAGCGAGGTCCTTGGTGAAGCGGTGGCAAACAGTCACGGTGCAGCCAGCCAGCAGCAGTTCCATGGCCATCGGGCGGCCAACGATGTTGGACGCGCCGACAATCACCGCGTCCATGCCATACAGGTCCTGGCCGGTGCTTTCCAGCAGGGCCATGATGCCTTTCGGGGTGCACGGGCGCAGCAGCGGGATGCGCTGGGCCAGGCGGCCGATGTTGTACGGGTGGAAGCCGTCGACGTCCTTGTCCGGGCGGATGCGCTCGAGCAGCAGCGATGCATCAAGATGCGCCGGCAGCGGCAGTTGCAGCAGGATGCCGTCCACGGCCGGGTCGTCGTTCAGGCGGTCGATCAGCTCGGTCAGAGCTTGCTGCGTGGTTTCGCTGGGCAGGTCGAACGCCTGCGAAATGAAGCCGACCTCTTCGCAGTCCTTGCGCTTGTGCGAGACATAGACTTGGGAGGCGGGGTCGGTGCCGACCAGGATCACTGCCAGGCCAGGCGTGCGCAGGCCTTGCTGGCGACGCTCCTCGACACGTTGAGCGATCTGCTTGCGCAGGTTGGCGGCGATCGCCTTGCCATCGATTAGGTGTGCAGTCATAGACGCGTGATTAACCATCGAGAAAGGAACAATAAAGAGGGCGCATTCTCGCACGACATGGCCCGAGGGCAAAGGCGGGTGGTCGGGCAAATCCTCTAACCCCTTAAATATTTTGAGTTTTTTAGAAAAAGGTGTTGACGGTTTTCTAGCTCGTCTATAAGATTCGCCGCACTTGTCGGGCACAGCCTAGCACTGGTTGGCGAGGTCGGGCAGAATGAGTGGTTTGTTTGCTGCTCGTTCGGTTAGGCTTCACGCTTAAGCGCCCGTAGCTCAGCTGGATAGAGCATCCGCCTTCTAAGCGGATGGTCGCAGGTTCGAGTCCTGCCGGGTGCGCCATTAGGCAGCTTGGGCAAGCAAGTAAGTCTGTAAAGCGATATGGTGGGCGTAGCTCAGTTGGTAGAGCGCCGGATTGTGATTCCGGTTGTCGTGGGTTCGATTCCCATCGTCCACCCCATATTCTGCGAAGGCGCCTCGATGTAGATCTGGCGCCTTTGTTTTAAGCGTTACGCGGACGTGGTGAAATTGGTAGACACACTGGATTTAGGTTCCAGCGGCGCAAGCTGTAAGAGTTCGAGTCTCTTCGTCCGCACCATGCTTCTGTAAGCTGTACCGCAACACTGCAATATGGTGGGCGTAGCTCAGTTGGTAGAGCGCCGGATTGTGATTCCGGTTGTCGTGGGTTCGATTCCCATCGTCCACCCCATATTTTTGAAGGCGCCTTGATTGTAAAATCGGGCGCCTTTGTTTTTTGCGTTGTGCTGACTGTTTGTTTTTTTAGCTTGTGAGAGAAAGCCGCTGATTGCGGCTTTTTTGGTTTTTGGTTTTTGGTTTTTGGTTTTTGGTTTTTGGTTTTTGGGCTTTTTGGGGGGCATGGCTTGGGTTGTGCGGTGGTGCGCAGATCGAGCGCCGCCCGCGCGGCGCATCGCGGGCAAGCCCGCTCCTACATTTGTTGCAACGTGCCATGGCCTGTGAGGCCATAGTTGTCAGCCTTGTTGGCATGGCGCGATGTTTCGGCTGGCGCTGCCGCCGCCTCACCTGTCTTAAGTCATGCGCCAAGGCGAACAAACATGGCCTGACTGGAACGGCGCGTTGCAACAAATGTAGGAGCGGGCTTGCCCGCGATGCGCCGCGCGGGCGGCGCTCGATCTCAAGGGCGCTGAAGATCCCAAGGCAAGCGCTTCGCGCCTCAAAACTCAAGGCATGCGCCCTCAAAAAAACATCGCGCAACCCCCTTGTAATCCTCTGGTGACACCCCAATAAAAGCTGATAGATTTCAGCCGGTTGAAACACCGACTGACAGGTCGGTAGAGGAATAGCCCGATGATTGCAAAAGAAGCCCGCCAGGCCCTGGCGCTGCAGCGCTTCGCCGAAGCCAATCCGCAACTGCTCGAAGAGATCAGTGAGCTGGATGCGCGCGAGCAGGCTCAGCAGATCCAGTGGGCGTTCGAGGATGCCGCCGACGAGCAGGGCCTGCAGCCTTGGGAGCTGGCGCTGCAACTGATCGCCGAAACCCCCGAGCAGCTGCAAGCCATGCGCCTGGAGACCCATCGCGAAGTGGCCGAGGCGTTGGGCATGGAGTGGGAAGAGTACTGCCAGTTCAACGAGATCGACCCGCAATAAGGGCGTTTTCACACGCTGCAGTTGTTTGACAAGGTATTTCGGTTGCGCGCCGCCGATGGCGTTGCGCAGCCTACTTATATAAAGAGGCCCGGCGGCAAGCCGTGCGGGCCTTGCAAGCTAATCGACCGGCGTGGTTTCCCGTCGTCCCGAGTGGGGTGACTTCTGGTGCGTGACTCACTAGAATGCTTGCCCTTGATTCTGGAGTCGGGCTATCGCCGGCTAACGTCTGTGCAACGAGGAATATCCATGCAAGTTTCTGTTGAAAACACTTCCGCTCTCGAGCGCCGCATGACCATCGCCGTTCCGGCCGAGCGCGTCGAGAACGAAGTCAACAAGCGTCTGCAGCAGACTGCCAAGCGCGCCAAAGTCGCGGGCTTCCGCCCAGGCAAAGTGCCGATGAGCGTGATCCGTCAGCGTTTCGAAGCCGATGCTCGCCAAGAGGCCTTCGGTGACCTGGTCCAGGCTTCCTTCTACGAAGCCATCGTCGAGCAGAAGCTGAACCCGGCTGGCGCTCCGGCCGTTGAGCCGAAGTCCTTCGAGAAGGGCAAGGACCTGGAATTCGTCGCTATCTTCGAAGTGTTCCCGGAGTTCGCTGTTTCCGGCCTGGAGTCGATCAACGTCGAGCGCCTGAGCGCCGAAGTGGCTGACGCCGACCTGGACAACATGCTGGAAGTGCTGCGCAAGCAGAACGTCCGCTTCGAGGCTGTCGAGCGCGCTGCCGAGAAAGACGACCAGGTCAACATCGACTTCGTCGGCAAGATCGACGGTGAAGCCTTCGCCGGTGGTTCGGCCCAGGGCACCCAGCTGGTACTGGGTTCCGGCCGCATGATCCCAGGCTTCGAAGACGGCCTGGTTGGCGCCAAAGCAGGCGAAGAGCGCGTTGTCAACGTGACCTTCCCTGAGGACTACCAGAACCTGGACCTGGCTGGCAAAGCCGCCGAGTTCACCATCACCGTCAACAGCGTTTCGGCCCCTGTGCTGCCAGAGCTGAACGAAGAATTCTTCGCCCAGTTCGGCATCAAGGAATCGACCCTGGAAGGCTTCCGCACCGAAGTTCGCAAGAACATGGAGCGTGAGCTGCGTCAGGCGATCAAGACCAAGGTGAAAAACCAGGTCATGGACGGTCTGCTGGCCGCCAACCCGATCGAAGTACCGAAAGCCCTGCTGGAAAACGAAGTCAACCGCCTGCGCGTCCAGGCTGTTCAGCAGTTCGGTGGCAACATCAAGCCTGAGCAACTGCCGGCCGAGCTGTTCGAAGAGCAAGCCAAGCGCCGTGTGGTGCTGGGCCTGATCGTCGCCGAAGTGGTCAAGCAGTACGACCTGAAGCCGGACGAAGGCAAGGTTCGCGAAATGATCGAAGAAATGGCCTCGGCTTACCAAGAGCCTGAGCAGGTCATCTCCTGGTACTACAAAAACGACCAGCAACTGAACGAAGTGCGTTCGGTTGTGCTGGAAGAGCAAGTTGTAGATACTGTTCTGCAGAAAGCGACTGTGACCGACAAGTCGGTCTCGTACGAAGAAGCCGTAAAACCAGTACAGGCTCCTGCCGAAGCTGAGTAATCCGGTTCTTTCGTAGGAAACCCCACAAGCCAGCCTTCGCGCTGGCTTGTGCGTATTCAAGCCATGACTATTTGGGAGTGAGCGCAGGACATGTCCCGCAATTCTTATATTCAGCAGAGCTCTGACATCCAGGCCGCAGGCGGCCTGGTCCCGATGGTTATCGAGCAGTCCGCCCGCGGCGAACGCGCCTATGACATCTACTCGCGCTTGTTGAAGGAGCGAGTGATCTTCCTGGTGGGCCCTGTAGAAGACTACATGGCCAACCTGGTAGTGGCGCAGATGCTGTTCCTCGAGGCGGAAAACCCGGACAAGGATATCCATCTTTACATCAACTCCCCAGGCGGTTCGGTGACGGCCGGCATGTCGATCTACGACACCATGCAGTTCATCAAGCCGGACGTGTCGACCATCTGCATCGGCCAGGCCTGCAGCATGGGTGCCTTCCTGTTGACTGCGGGTGCCAAGGGCAAGCGTCACTGCCTGCCGAACTCGCGCGTCATGATCCACCAGCCGCTCGGCGGCTTCCAGGGTCAGGCCACCGACATCCAGATCCACGCCCAGGAAATTCTCAGCATCAAGGCGCGTTTGAACGAGCTGCTGGCCTACCACACCGGCCAGGATCTCGAGACCATCCAGCGTGATACTGAGCGTGACAACTTCATGAGCGCCTCGCGCGCGGCCGAGTATGGCCTCATCGACTCGGTATACGACAAGCGGCAACTGGCCTCCTGAACCCAGGTGTCAGAGCAGGTAGGCGTCGAAAGCGCCTACCTGCGGACTTGAAAAAGCCCGCAATTGCCTTCATCTTGTGTTGCAAGCCTACCGGATTGGATCGATCGAATGACTGACACCCGTAACGGCGAGGACAGCGGCAAATTGCTTTATTGCTCCTTCTGCGGCAAAAGCCAGCACGAAGTGCGCAAACTGATTGCCGGGCCCTCGGTATTTATCTGCGACGAGTGCGTCGACCTGTGCAACGACATCATCCGTGAGGAGGTGCAGGAAGCCCAGGCCGAAAGCAGCGCGCACAAATTGCCTTCGCCGAAAGAAATCAGCGGCATCCTGGACCAGTACGTGATTGGTCAGGAGCGCGCGAAAAAGGTGCTGGCCGTAGCGGTGTACAACCACTACAAGCGCCTGAATCAGCGTGACAAGAAGGGTGACGAGGTCGAACTCGGCAAGAGCAACATCCTGCTCATCGGGCCAACTGGCTCGGGCAAGACCCTGCTCGCCGAAACCCTTGCACGCCTGTTGAACGTGCCGTTCACCATTGCTGACGCCACCACCCTGACCGAAGCCGGTTACGTGGGTGAGGACGTCGAGAACATCATTCAGAAACTGCTGCAGAAGTGCGACTACGACGTGGAAAAGGCCCAGATGGGCATCGTCTACATCGACGAGATCGACAAGATTTCGCGCAAGTCGGACAACCCGTCCATCACCCGTGACGTTTCGGGCGAAGGCGTGCAGCAGGCGTTGTTGAAGCTGATCGAAGGCACCGTGGCCTCCGTTCCGCCGCAAGGGGGCCGCAAGCACCCGCAACAGGAGTTCCTGCAGGTTGATACCCGCAACATCCTGTTCATCTGCGGTGGCGCCTTCTCGGGCCTGGAAAAGGTCATCCAGAACCGCTCCACCAAAGGTGGCATCGGTTTTGGCGCCGAAGTACGCAGCAAGGAAGAGGGCAAGAAGGTTGGCGAATCGCTGCGTGAAGTCGAGCCGGACGATTTGGTCAAGTTTGGCCTGATCCCTGAGTTCGTCGGCCGTCTGCCGGTTCTGGCGACCCTCGACGAGCTGGATGAGGCTGCATTGATGCAGATCCTTACCGAGCCGAAGAACGCCCTGACCAAGCAGTACGCCAAGCTGTTCGAGATGGAAAGCGTCGACCTCGAGTTCCGCAGTGATGCGCTCAAGGCCGTTGCACGCAAGGCCCTGGAACGCAAAACCGGCGCCCGTGGCCTGCGTTCGATCCTCGAAGGTGTGCTGCTCGACACCATGTATGAGATTCCTTCGCAGAAGGATGTCAGCAAAGTGGTGATCGATGAGAGCGTCATCGAAGGCACTTCGCAGCCGCTGATGATCTACGAAAACAGCGAGCCGCAAGCCAAGGTCGCACCCGACGCCTGAGTCGGCTGTTGCCAGCAAGCAAGAAAGGGGCCTACGGGCCCCTTTCTGCTTTTCCTATGCAAGCGCTTGTAATTTCCCAAGCGTGCCCCCACATTAGGTCCAAGCAATATTTCCACCGGTTTCCGGCCATAAGGCCGCTGTAGAGGCGAAATCATGAAGACCACCCTCGACTTGCCTCTTTTGCCATTGCGCGATGTCGTCGTTTATCCGCACATGGTCATCCCGCTGTTTGTGGGGCGTGAGAAGTCCATTGAGGCCCTTGAGGCTGCGATGACTGGCGAGAAGCAGATCCTTCTGCTGGCCCAGAAGAACCCTGCCGACGATGATCCGGGCGAAGACGCCCTGTACCGCGTCGGTACCGTTGCAACCGTGCTGCAACTGCTGAAGCTGCCGGATGGCACCGTCAAGGTGCTGGTCGAGGGCGAGCAGCGTGGCGCCGTTGAACGCTTTACCGAAGTAGAAGGGCACATCCGTGCCGAAGTTTCCCTGATCGACGAAACCGACGCCGCCGAGCGCGAGTCGGAGGTCTTCGTGCGCACGCTGCTGTCGCAGTTCGAGCAGTACGTGCAGCTGGGCAAGAAAGTGCCCGCCGAAGTGCTGTCGTCGCTCAACAGCATCGAAGAGCCTGGGCGCCTGGTCGATACCATGGCCGCGCACATGGCGCTGAAGATCGAGCAGAAGCAGGAAATCCTCGAGATCGTCGACCTGTCGACCCGTGTCGAGCACGTGCTGGCCATGCTGGATGCCGAGATCGACCTGTTGCAGGTCGAGAAACGTATCCGTGGTCGGGTCAAGAAGCAGATGGAGCGCAGCCAGCGCGAGTACTACCTGAATGAGCAGATGAAGGCCATTCAGAAAGAGCTCGGCGATGGCGACGAAGGCCACAACGAAGTCGAAGAGCTGAAAAAGCGCATCGAAGCCGCAGGCCTGCCGAAAGACGCCCTGGCCAAGGCCCAGGCCGAGCTGAACAAGCTCAAGCAGATGTCGCCGATGTCGGCCGAGGCCACCGTGGTACGGTCCTACCTCGACTGGCTCGTGCAGGTGCCGTGGAAGGCCCAGAGCAAGGTCCGCCTGGACCTGACCAAGGCCGAGGAAATCCTCGATGCCGACCACTATGGCCTGGAAGAGGTCAAGGAGCGGATCCTCGAGTACCTCGCCGTGCAGAAGCGCGTGAAGAAGATACGCGGCCCGGTGCTGTGCCTGGTTGGCCCGCCTGGCGTGGGCAAGACCTCGCTGGCCGAGTCGATCGCTGCGGCGACCAACCGCAAGTTCGTGCGCATGGCCCTGGGCGGCGTGCGTGACGAGGCCGAGATCCGTGGCCACCGCCGGACCTACATCGGTTCGATGCCTGGCCGTCTGATCCAGAAAATGACCAAGGTGGGCGTGCGCAACCCGCTGTTCCTGCTCGACGAGATCGACAAGATGGGCAGCGACATGCGTGGCGACCCCGCCTCGGCGCTGCTGGAGGTACTCGACCCCGAGCAGAACCACAACTTCAACGACCACTACCTGGAAGTCGACTACGACCTCTCGGACGTGATGTTCCTGTGCACCTCGAACTCGATGAACATCCCGCCGGCGCTGCTTGACCGCATGGAAGTCATCCGCCTGCCGGGCTACACCGAGGACGAGAAGATCAACATCGCGGTCAAGTACCTGGTGCCCAAGCAGGTCAAGGCCAACGGGCTGAAGAAGGAAGAGCTTGAGGTCGACGTCTCGGCGATTCGCGACATCATCCGTTACTACACCCGCGAAGCCGGTGTCCGAGGCCTCGAGCGGCAGATTGCCAAGGTCTGCCGCAAGGTGGTCAAGGAACATACCGGGCAGAAACAGGTCAAGGTCAAGGTCGCCAGCGAGCAGCTCGAGCACCTGCTGGGCGTGCGCAAGTTCCGCTACGGCCTGGCCGAGCAGCAGGACCAGATCGGCCAGGTTACCGGCTTGGCATGGACCCAGGTGGGCGGCGAATTGCTGACCATCGAATCGGTGGTCATCCCAGGCAAGGGCCAGCTGATCAAGACCGGCTCGCTGGGTGACGTGATGGTCGAATCCATCACTGCCGCGCAGACCGTGGTCCGTAGCCGTGCCCGCAGCCTGGGGATTGCCGCCGACTTCCACGAGAAACACGACGTGCACATCCACATGCCCGAGGGCGCCACGCCGAAGGACGGCCCGAGCGCCGGTATCGGCATGTGCACCGCGCTGGTGTCCGCGCTGACGCAGATTCCGGTACGTGCCGACGTGGCCATGACCGGCGAAATCACCCTGCGTGGCCAGGTGTTGGCCATCGGCGGGTTGAAGGAAAAACTGCTGGCGGCACACCGTGGGGGGATCAAGACGGTGATCATTCCGGAGGAGAATGTTCGCGATCTGAAGGAGATTCCGGAAAATATCAAACAGGATCTTCAGATCAAACCGGTCAAATGGATTGACGAAGTCCTGCAAATTGCGCTGCAATACGCCCCGGAGCCCTTGCCAGATGTGGCTCCCGAGATTGTCGCGAAAGATGAAAAGCGCGACGGCGATGCTAAGGAACGAATTAGCACGCATTAGTAGTTTTTAGCTGGGGGGCTTTCCTTGACAGTTTTTTCGGGGCCTTGCTATAAAGCGGCACGCTATTGTCAACAAGCCACCCAGCGCACGTTTCATAAGCTTTTCATTACATACTTAGAAACAAACTCAAATAGAGAAAAAGGGGACTTAGAGTGAACAAGTCGGAACTGATTGACGCTATCGCTGCATCGGCTGACATTTCCAAAGCTACCGCAGGTAAGGCTCTGGATGCTGTGATCGACTCCGTAACTGGTGCCCTGAAAGCAGGCGACGACGTCGTTCTGGTTGGCTTCGGGACCTTCTCGGTCAAAGAGCGCGCTGAGCGCACCGGCCGTAACCCGCAAACTGGTAACGCAATCAAGATCGCTGCCGCCAAGGTTCCAGGTTTCAAGGCTGGCAAAGGCCTGAAAGACGCCGTCAACTAAGTCGTCTCTTTCAGCCGGACCGGGCCTTGCCAGGTTCGAGCACGCTGAAGGCGGGTCGCAAACGTTCCCGCCTGACACGTTTGCTAAGAAAAGGCGCATCCTCGGATGCGCCTTTCTTTTATCAGGATTCTACCCACGCTCCGCGGTTGTCGACGCAGTGGTACAGCCGTTTCTGGGGGACGCATGCTGCAAAATATCAGGGACAATTCACAAGGTTGGATTGCCAAGACCATCATCGGCCTCATCGTTGTGTTGATGGCGTTGACCGGCTTCGAGGCCATTTTCCAGGCCGCCACCCATAGCCAGGACGCGGCCAAGGTAAACGGCCAGACCATCAGCCAGAACGAGCTGAGCCAGGCGACCGACATGCAGCGTCGCCAGTTGATGCAACAACTGGGCAAAGATTTCGACCCGGCGCTGCTGGACGAAAAACTGCTGCGCGACGCCGCGCTCAAAGGGCTGATCGACCGCAAGCTGCTGCTGCAGGGTGCCGAAGACGCCAAGTTCGCCTTCTCCGAGGCCGCGCTGGATCAAGTGATCCTGCAAACCCCGGAATTCCAGGTTGATGGCAAGTTCAACGCCGACCGTTTCGACCAGGTCATCCGCCAGATGGGCTATGGCCGTATGCAGTTCCGCGAGATGCTCGCCGAAGAAATGCTGATCGGTCAGGTGCGCACCGGTATTGCCGGCAGCAGCTTCGTCACCGACAAGCAGGTAGACGCCTTTGCCCGCCTGGAAAACCAGACCCGCGACTTCGCCTCGTTGACCTTCAAGGCCAACCCCGCGGCGGTCAAGGTCAGCGATGACGAAGTCAAGGCGCACTACGAGCAGCACGCCAAGGAGTTCATGACCCCTGATCAAGTGGTCATCGATTACGTCGAGCTGAAGAAGTCGGCGTTCTTCGACCAGGTCAAGGTCACCGACGACGAGCTCAAGGCGCAGTACGAAAAAGACATCGCCAACCTTGCCGAGCAGCGCCATGCCGCGCACATCCTCATCGAGGTCAACGACAAGGTCAGCGATGCCCAGGCCAAAGCGCGCGTCGAAGAAGTCGAGCAGCGTCTGGCCAAGGGTGAAGACTTCGCCAAGCTGGCGAAAGAGTTCTCCCAGGATCCAGGTTCCGCCAACACCGGTGGTGACCTCGGCTTCGCCGGCCCAGGGGTGTATGACCCAGCCTTCGAAGAGGCCCTTTATAAGCTCGACGATGGCCAGGTCTCGGCCCCGGTACGTACCGAGTTCGGTTACCACCTGATCAAGCTGCTGGGCAAGCAGGCGCCTGAAGTACCGAGCTTCGCCAGCCTGAAGGACAAGCTCACGCGTGACCTGAAGACTCCGCTGGTCGAGCAGCGTTACGTCGATGCCAGCAAGCAGCTGCAGGATGCCGCCTACGAGGCTGCCGACCTGGCCCAGCCGGCCCAGGACCTGAACCTCAAGGTGCACACCTCGGCGCCATTCGGCCGTGAAGGTGGCGAAGGCATCACTGCCAACCGTGCGGTGATCCAGGCTGCGTTCTCCGAGGAAGTGCTGGAGGAGGCTGCCAACAGCACCGCCATCGAGCTGGACCCGGAAACCACCGTGGTGCTGCGCGTCAAGGAGCATCGCAAGCCTGAGCAAATGCCGCTGGAAGCCGTGGCCAAGAACATCAGCGAACACCTGGCCAAGGAGAAGGCGACTGCCGAACTCAAGACCAAGGCGGACAAGCTGATCGCTGGGCTGAAAGATGGCTCGATCGCCGCCGGCACCGCCCACGACGGGCAGAGCTGGAAGGCCTACGAGGCAGTCACCCGCGGCCAGGACGGTATCGACCCGGCCGAGCTGCAGGCGCTGTTCCGCCTCGCCAAGCCAGAAGCCAAGGACAAGCCGGAATACGGCAGTGTCGTGCTGGCTGATGGCAGCCTGGTTGTGCTGCAGCTCAAGGGCGTCAACGAAGGCGCCGCCGCCAGCGACGAAGAGAAGCAGCAGATTCGCCGCTACCTCGCTTCGCGCGCTGGCCAGCAGGACTTCGCGGCGTACCGCAAGCAGCTGGAAGGCACTGCGGACATCACTCGCTACTGAGTGGATGCCGTGCAACGAAACAGGCCGCGTAATGCGGCCTGTTTCGTTTGTGGTGTCAGAACCAACGCTAGCGCTTTTCCCCCTCGTAGTTATCCAGCGTATCCCGCGCAATCTCCCTGCCCAGCGCAATCAGCTCCGGCGCTTTGTAGAACTCGAAGAACCGGCATACCCGCTTGGGTACGTTGATCAGCACATCCGGTGGATATCCGGCGATCTTGTACTGCGCCAGGGAGGTCTGCATCACCTCGAAGCTCTGGTTGATCAGGTCAAGCAGTGATGCGGGCCCAACGTTGTCGATGATGAATGACCCGGTTGCCGACTTGGGCGCGCCTTCGCTCTCCGGTGCCGCCGCCGGTTGCTGTGCTTCCGGGGAGGCTGCATCGGCCAGCCAGGGGTTGGGCGGTACCAAGCCTTCGGCGGTAATTTCCTGCTCGATGCGCATCAGCTCTTCGGCCGGCTTGCGCCGGAACGGCAGGTGCGAACCCAGCGAACTGAGCAGCGAGTCAAAGCGCATCTTGAACGCTGCCGGCCGTTCGATCACCGGCAACTGGTACTGCTTCTGGTTGGTGGAGTTGAGGTTCACCGCGATGATCATGTCGCAGTGGCTCGACACCACCGGCACGATCGGCAGTGGGTTGAGGATGCCGCCGTCGACCAGCATGCGGTTGCCCTGCATCACCGGGGTGAACAGGCTGGGAATGGCTGCCGAGGCGCGCATGGCCTGGTGCAGGCAGCCTTCCTGAAACCAGATTTCCTGCTGGTGGGTCAGGTCGGTGGCCACTGCCGTATAGGGGATGCGCAGTTGCTCGATGTTGATTTCGCCCACGATCTTGCGGATCTGCCCGAACACCTTGTCGCCGCGGATGGCGCCAAGGCGGAAGCTGACGTCGACCAGGCGCAGCACATCCAGGTAATCCAGGCTTTCGATCCAGTTGCGGTATTCGTCCAGCTTGCCCGCTGCGTAGATTCCCCCGATTACCGCGCCCATGGAGCAGCCGGCGATGCAGGCAATGTCGTAGCCGCGCCGTTCGATTTCTTCGATCACGCCGATATGGGCATAACCCCGAGCGCCCCCTGATCCCAACACCAGTGCTACACGTTTGCTCATGATCTTCCCCGGGCCTTTGCAACAATGGTCCTACAATGCACCGAGCGCCGCCTGTGCTTCAATGTAGACTCTAGGCAAAACACGCCGAGCGCGGCACTTTTCAGGTGCCCGGGCGTCGAACAGCCACTCTATTTCAACCTGTTGAGGTACCACCGATGAAAGCCTGGATCTGCCTTCCTCTGATTGCCCTGGCCCTTGCTGGCTGTGCGGGCAAGACGGCCTACCGTGACAGCTGCGCGACGCAGCTGGATGCCGCCTGGAAGGAGCTCGACCTGGCCAAGGCAGAAGGGTTTGCCGGTACTGTCAGCTATTCCAAGGCCTTGTCGCTGCTGACCGGGGCCAAGACCCAGCAGCAGTTCGAGGGCTTTGAAGGTTGCAGCAAGAAAGCCGAAAAGGCGCGTTTCTACATTCGTGAGTCGCGCGCCGGGCGCTGACCGAGGAGCGCTGTATGTCTGCCATGCTCGACCATGTGGTTGCCCAGGTACTGGCCTTGCAGGTGCGCCTGCTGGCGTGTCGCGAGCGCCTGGCTGCCGATACCGACAGCGAGGCGCTGCACGACCTGCGCATAGGCGTGCGGCGGCTGCGCAGCCTGCTGCGCCCGCTTGCGGGTTTGCCTGGGGTAGAGCAGCTGGAGGCCGCTGCAAAGGCGCTTGGCACGCTGACCACGCCGTTGCGTGACCGCGAGGTGCTGGCGGGCGAGCTGCTGCGTCGCGGCTTGGCAGATGCCGGGCAACGGCGCCTGCAGGGGCGCACTGCAACGTTCGCCAGCGTCGCCGCCAGCCCGCAACTGGGCCGCGTACTGTCTATTCTCGATGCGTTCCCGCTGTTCCTGCGTGCGGCGGGGCGTGAGGGGCTGGCCAAGGCGCTGGGCAAGCGCGTCGACAAGCGCCTGGTCAAGCAGTGGCGCAAGTTGCATGAAGCCTTGCAGGACCCCGCCCATGACCGTCATCGCCTGCGCTTGCTGATCAAGCGCGTGCGCTACGGCGACCAGGCCTATCCCCAGCTGGACCATGCCGGCAAGCGGCTGCAGGGCTTGCTGAAGAAAGCCCAGGGCGACCTGGGTGTCTGGCATGACCACCTGCAGTGGTTGCTGCAGGCTCAAGCGCAGGCGGACCTTGCGCCCTGCAAGGTGGATTGGGAGCAGCAGCTGCACGAAGCCGAACGCACCGCCGACGTTACGCTGGATGCCTTGCTGGCTGCGCTTGAGCGGCGCAAGCCCGGCAAATGACCGATTTGCGGGCTGATCGAGAGCCGTTTGCTGGATAGTATGGGCTGACACCTTACGCAGGAGTCGGCCCATGAATTTCAAGCAACTGCTCGACGCCGTGCGAGCAAACCCGGACGCGGTCAGCATCCCGGCCAATTGGGCCCAGGGGCGTGCTGCCTTCGGTGGCCTGATGGCTGCCATGGTCTACGAGGCCATGCGCCTGAAACTCTCCGACAGCCGCCCAGTGCGTTCCCTGGCCATCAGTTTCGTCGCCCCGGCGGCGCCCGACGTGCCCACCCGTTTTGAAGTCGAAGTGCTGCGCGAGGGCAAAGCAGTCAGCACGCTGCTGGGCCGCGCTGTGCAGGATGGCCAGGTGGTGACGTTGGTGCAGGGCAATTTCGGTGCGGGGCGGCCATCGGTGGTGGATGTTCCGGCAGTGCCCGCCATGGAGATGAAGGCGCTAAAGGACGCTGCCCCTGAGCTGCCGTACATCAAAGGCATCACCCCTGAGTTCATGCGTCACGTCGCTTTGCGCTGGGCAGTTGGCGGGCTGCCGTTCAGTGGCAATCAATCACGGCACATGGGCGGCTGGGTGCGCTTGCGCGATGTTGCCGAGGAGCAGGTCAACGAAGCCCACTTGCTGGCCCTGGTGGACGCCTGGCCACCCAGCCTGATGCCTTACCTGAAACAACCCGCTGCAGGCAGCACGCTGACCTGGACCATCGAATTCATCCAGCCGGTAGCGCGCCTGTCGACGCTGGACTGGTGCCGCTACTGCGTCGAGACCGAGCATGCCCGGGACGGCTACGGGCATGCAGCGGCCGCCCTGTGGACGGCAGAGGGAGCGTTGCTGGCCTTGAGCCGGCAGACGGTTACGGTGTTTGCCTAGCGACGATGCTTGTGCCGCTCCCGCCAGGCGCGCCACCAGGCACCACTGAGCACGAAGCGTGGGAAGGTGATGAATTGTTCGGCCAGCAGGCGCTGCATGGCGTCCTTGCGATTGGCGAACGGTTCTGGCTGCTCGGCCTCCAGGCGGTGGCCGTGGCGCTGCAGGCCTAGCCCGGCGATCAGGGCGATGACGCCTACGGCGATCTGGCCCAGGTCCAGAGCGAACAGGCCTGACAGCACCAGCAGTGCGCCGAGGATGAACAGCGGCACGGCTATCAGGTGCAGCACCAGGTTGGTCGGGTGACGATGGTTGTGGTGGTAGCCGCGCCATTGCCAGGCGGGCAAGTTGGGCAGTCGTTTGCTCATGGGCATTTCCTCGCGGTCATGCCCAAAGCTTAGTGCGGCGCTGTGATCACAGCCAATCGAGGCTGGCTATGGTGACTATAGCTTGAGCTGGCCGATGGCTTTGTTCAGCTCGCCGGCCAGGGTCGCCAGTTCGCTGCTGGTGGTGGCTGAATCGGCGGTCTGCTGCACGGTCTGCTCGGTGACATCGCGGATGCTCACCACGGCGCGGTTCATTTCTTCAGCCACTTGGCTCTGCTGCTCGGCGGCGACGGCAATTTGTGTGTTGCTTTCGCGCATCTGTGCCACGGCGCCGGTGATGTCTGCCAGGGCCACGCCGGCTTCCTGGGCCTGGCGCACGCAATCGTCCGCCTTGAAGGAGCTCTCCTGCATGAACTCCACCGCATCGCGGGTACCGGCCTGCAGGTCGGCCACCATGCCGGTGATCTCGTCGGTGGAGGCCTGTACGCGCTTGGCCAGGCTGCGTACCTCATCAGCAACCACGGCAAAGCCCCGGCCCAGGTCACCGGCGCGGGCGGCTTCGATGGCGGCATTGAGTGCCAGCAAGTTGGTCTGTTCGGCAATGCTGTGGATGACGTTGACCACACCATTGATCTTCTGGCTGTCTTCGGCCAGCTGGCGGATCATTTCGGCCGTCTGCTGCACGCCGCTGGACAGCCCGGCAATCGAGCCCTGCACCCGGTTGACTACCTCCTTGCCGCTGCCGGCGAGGGTGTCGGCGGTCTGCGACAGGTCGCGAGTGGCGCCGGCATGCTGGGCGATATGGTGCACGGTGGCGGACATCTGGTTGATCGCCGTGGCGGCCTGATCAGTCTCGCTCTGCTGGCCGAGCATGCCGTGGCGCACGTCGTTCATGCTGGTGGCCAGGCGCGCGGCGCCCGAGTCGAGCTGCGCGGCGGTACGTGCCACGGTGCTGACCACGCGGTGGTAGGTGCACTGCATGGCATTGAAGGCGCCGGCCATCTGGCCCACTTCGTCCCCGCAGGCCAACGGCACGCGTGCCGCAAGGTCGCCGGTCTTTTCGACGTGCAGCATGACGTCCTTGAGGGTGTTGAGCTGGCTCAGCAGGAAGCGGATCAGCAACTGCGAGGCACACAGCATTGCCAGCATCAGCACCAGCACGCACACGGCGTAATTGACGAAGCGCTCGAAGAATACCTGGCGCACGCTCGGGGCCTGGGCGAGGACTGCCACCTGCTGGTCGCCATGGCGCAGTACCACGGCGCCACGCAAGGGGTTGTCGCCGAGGATCCAGGTGGCTGGCAAGGCTACCCAGCCTTGCGCGTCGCACAGGGCATCCAGGCTTTGGCCGGCAAAGCTCGGCGTCTGGCCGGGCTGCCAGGCGATCACGTTGGCTTGGCGGGGCAGGGCAGGCCCTGCGGGCCAGGCGCTCAACAGCTCGGCCTGGGAATGCGCCTGGGCCTGCGCGGCGTCGGCGCGGGCTCGCTGCTCCAGGTGCACGGCATAGAGCACCAGCATCAAGGTCGTGACAAAGGCCACCGCGTTGACGGCCCAGAATTTGTATTTCAGGGAAATATTGCTAAGCCAGGCACCCATGGGTAGGTCTTCTCTGAGTTGAGCGGAAACAACATTGGCAAGGTGCCATCATTGTGCCCGCTCGCATCAGGGAGGTTTTGATGTGTATCAACAAATGGTTTATGTGCGGCGCCGCTCAGGGAAGCTGGAAGAACGCCTTGGCGGTAGCGGTGGTGTGCGCCGCGGTCTGTTCAACGCTTTCATTGCGGTGCAGCGCGACCTCGCGCAGCACCTCGGGCAGAAACGCTGGCTCGTTGCGCCCGCTCTTGGGTTTTGGCCGCAGGCTGCGTGGCAGCAGGTACGGGGCATCGCTTTCCAGCATCAGGCGCCCTTGCGCAATGTTGCCGACTAGCGGATGCAGGTGCATGCCGCGGCGCTCATCGCAAATCCAGCCGGTGATACCAATGTGCAGGTCCATGTCCAGGTAGGCGAACAGCGCTTCGCGCTCGCCGGTAAAACAGTGCACCACGGCGGCCGGCAGGTGATCACGGTAACCCTTCAGGATCGCCAGCAAGCGCTCACTGGCATCGCGCTCGTGCAGGAACACCGGCAGGCGCAACTCGGCAGCCAACGCCAGCTGGGCCTCCAGGGCTTTTTCCTGGAGTGGGCGAGGGGAGAAGTCACGGTTGAAGTCCAGGCCGCATTCGCCTACGGCGCGTACACGTTCTTCATTCAACAGCTGGCGCAGCTGCCGCTCGCTGTTGGCATCCCAGGCCTTGGCGTCGTGCGGGTGCACACCGGCGGTGGCGAACAGGTGCCTGCTGTCGGGGTCGAGCTGCTGGCACAGCTCCAGCGCCTGTTCGCTGACCGCCAGGCTGGTGCCGGTAAGGACCATCTGCACCACGCCAGCTTCGATGGCGCGCTCGACGATGGCTGCCTGCTGGTCGTGGAAACTGCTGTTGGTCAGGTTGACGCCGATATCGATCAGTTGCATGGTGCTACCTCGTGCCGCGGGACGGCCAGCATAGCAAAAAGCGCGATAATCGGAAAAAAGCCAAGAACTTCAGGCTGTTGCCGTGGTCTTTTACGGTCATTTATCACGAACTGCTCGTACCTCATGGACGCTGCCTACCGACCCTGGACACGTTTTCGCATGCTGCGATACCTGCTCACCCTGTTGCTGATGCTTGGGCTGATTACCGTCGGCCCCGCTTATGCACGCGTGCCGGGGCCGCAGCAGAACGTGCCGGTGAGCAAGGCCCGCGACCTGGAACAGGTGCGTAGCAGCAAGGTATTGCGGGTGCTGGTGAACCAGAGCCGCAACAGTTCCGGTGAGGTCAAGGGCGAGCCCGTCGGCATCGAGTACTACCGCCTGCGTGCGCTCGAGCATTACCTCAATGCCCGGGCCGGCGACGGTCAACAGGTACGCATCAAGCTCATTCCGCGGGCCAAGGAGCAACTGCTCGGGGCCCTGCAGCGCGGTGAAGGGGACCTTGCCGCGCCCGGCGAATTGCTCGACCCGGCGGTGGTCGGTGGCGTGAGCAGCAGTGCTCCGGTACTGGACCAGGTGCCATTGTGGCTGGTCGGGCGCAAGGGCGAGCGCAGTTTCAGCCGTGTCGAGCAGCTGTCCGGGCGCACCGTCGCGCTGACCAGTGCGAGCGCTGCCGGCGCATTGATCCAGCAGGTGAATCAGCAGCTGGCCCTGCGCAAGCGGCCACCGGTCAAGATCGAGTGGGTCGATTCGACCTTGGCGGTGGAAGACGTGCTGGAGATGGTCCAGGCCGGCATTTATCACCTGACCGTGGTGGAGCGGCCAATCGCCCAACGCTGGGCCAGGGTGATGCCGCGGCTGCGCCTGGACACCCGGCTGCAACTGGGCCAGCCGCAAGCCATGCGCTGGTATGTGCGACGTGATGCCCCGATGCTGCTGGCCACCGTCGACCGCTTCCTGCAGGGCTACCGCGCGCCCGAGAACCAGGATGCAGCGTTCGAGCGTATCTACCGGCGCCAGTACCGCGTGCACAACCCACTGGCGCAAAAGGACCGGCAACGGCTGACCTCGGTGCGCGCGGTGCTGCAGAAGCACGGTGCGGCGCAGCAGATCGACTGGCTCAACCTGGCTGCGCTGGCCTTCAAGGAATCAACCCTCAACCCGACGGCGCGCGGCAGTGGCGGGGCGCATGGCCTGATGCAGATCACACCCTCGGCTGCCCAGCGGGTTGGGGTCAGCAATACCGCGACGGTCGACGGTAATGTGCAGGCCAGCGCTCGCTACCTGGCGCTGATCCGCCGCAAGTTCTTTGCCAGCCCGCAAATCAACGAGCGCGAGCGCATGGCCTTTGTGCTGGCGGCCTACAACCTTGGCCCGGAGCGGGTGCAGGCGATGCGCGCCGAAGCGCGCAAGCGTGGCCTCAATGGCAACCAGTGGTTCTTCCAGACCGAGCGTGTGGCCATGGAGCAGGTAGGCATGGGGCCGGTCAACTTCGTCAACAGCGTGAACAAGTACTTCCTGGCATTCAACCGTGAGCGCGCTGCACTGGAGCGCGTAGTCAAGCGCTGACAAATCGATTCTGTCGATTGTTATGTTGGGTTTTTTGCGATTTTCATATCTACCAGATTGATTATGATGGCGCCCATCCCAACACAACATCCCAGTTTCAAGGAAGTCACCCAATGAACAACGCTATCACCCAACTGCTCTCCACCCGCGCCGGCCTGGGCCTGAGCGTGGTCCGTATCCTGGTCGGTCTGATCTTCATGGCGCACGGTGCGCAGAAGCTGTTCGGGCTGTTCGGTGGCTACGGCCTGGAAGGCACCGGGCAATGGATGGAGAGTATCGGCCTGGCGCCTGGCTACCTGATGGCCCTGCTGTCCGGCAGCGCCGAGTTCTTCGGCGGCCTGGCCCTGGTGATCGGCCTGCTGGCTCGCCCGGCGGCACTGGCACTGAGCGTAACCCTGGTGGTGGCGATTTTCTCGGTGCACATCGGCAACGGCCTGTTCATGTCCAACAATGGCTATGAGTTCGCCCTGGCGCTGCTGGCCGGTACCGTCGCAGTGCTGATCGAAGGCGCCGGCCGCTTCTCCGTCGACCGGTTGATCGCCCGCTGATAGCAGAAAAGCTGCAGGCCTCAAGTTGATCACTTTCAGCTTGGGGCTTGCAGCTTGCCGCTTGTAGCTCTAGCATACCGCTTGCGCCGATTTAAACAGCTACTTGCGGGGCGCAGGACAGCCCAGCTCCGGGCCCTCCGAAATACCGCTAAAGCGCTGGTTCGGTGACGCCTCCCACCGCTGCCCAGCGGGATTCGCGAGGCGGAGAAATACTCCATGAGTTGTCCACGTACCAGTGTCTGTTTGAGCCCACTGCCTGCCAGCCAGGCGGCCCGCACACCGCGCATCCTGCTCGGTGGCCAGCATCAGCCTACCCTCTTGCGTCACCTCGAAGGCTTGTCGCGCCGCAAGGGCCAGGCCCGCGCTTTTCTGATCCAGTTTGCCGAAACCACGTGCCGCCTGGAGCAGTTCGGCAACGACCGTTTCGACTTGGCCGTCATCCAGGCCCCAGCGCCGGGCGATGCCGCCGAAGTCATTGGCCACCTCACTCGCATCGCGCGCCAGGGCTTGATTACCCGACGCTGAGGAGCGCGCTGTTGAGGACTGACAGCGTACAGAGGGTTATGAAGCTTACGACAGAAAGACTTCAACCCTCTGTGGCAGCTGTATGGCTTGTTCACCCAATCGAGTATCAGCCGGCACTACTGACCAGTAATTTGCACGTGTTGGCTGGTTGTAGGAAAAACGCTCAGGGTTTGATAAACCGAGGAGTAGCTTCCGTAGCCCTGTACTGAATGTCGGTAACTTCCCAATAAGCATCCCCCGTTGGCGTGTGTACCGAAATTTCGTCCCCTACACATTTGCCCACGCACGCGCGTGCCATCGGTGAGTCAATAGAGATGAAATCTTTTCTACCATAAATTTCATCCCCGCCTACAATGCGAAACGTTTTAGTCTCATTATTTTCGTTGCTAATTGTTATCCAGGCGCCGAAGAATATCTTGCCTTCCTGAGTGACTGAGTAAGGAACCACGCGAAGATCTTCGATCCGTTTTCGCAGGTATCGTACGCGGCGATCTATCTCCCTCAGTCTTTTTTTATTGTACTGGTAATCCGCATTTTCACTGCGGTCACCCAAAGAAGCAGCCCAGGCTACTTTCTTAGTAATCTCAGGTCGTTCTTCGCGCCAAAGCCAATCCAGTTCGTCTTTCAAGGATTGGTAGCCAGCTTCAGTAATAAGGTTGGTCGCCATTTTTCGCCTGTTATCTATTCGGTGTCAGGTCCCAAGTCGTTTGGGCAATGGATTAGCGGTACAGCGAGATGAGCCTATGAGGCTTGAGGACGCTCACCGCCTCAGCGTTGAGTGGACCCATGCAGTGAGCATCGACAATCAAGCACCTGGCGATCTGCGCCAG
Organism: Pseudomonas sp. LFS044; assembly: GCF_047978245.1. NCBI lineage: Bacteria > Pseudomonadati > Pseudomonadota > Gammaproteobacteria > Pseudomonadales > Pseudomonadaceae > Pseudomonas > Pseudomonas sp. LFS044. Next base: position 101,021 of record NZ_JBFPFX010000002.1, on the reverse strand, counting down.
GACGCAGCCCACCTGAACAACCTGCTCATCCACCAATGGCTTCGAGCCTTGCGAATTTCGTCAATTCGCATGAACGTGTACGGGATGGGCATGCTTTTTTCTTGATTGCGAAGGGAGCGTAGCCCCCTGATTATATGGCGCGAGTAAAATAATAGGGTCAGGGAGCAAGCCAGTAGCCCGAATAACGCAACCATTCCTGAGGTAAAAATCCCAACTATTTTACTAAAGATACTTGCCGCTACAGTCGTCGCGCCAGCCACTAGGAGGGGGCTATATGCAATCGACAGTTTCTGCTTGTTTTGCGGGCGTGGCTGGACCTTGATTCCATCATGTTCGAAGGGGTGAAATGTCGGGTTCCCGTTAGCCAGAATTAGGTACGTCAATGCTGTGATTGTCATTGGGACAAGCCCGATCAGAAAAGCAGCAATACCCGCCTCATCTAAAAGCCTGGCGGCAGCATGGTAAGCCAAGTTGCAGGATAGCAAAGAAAACAGCCCGGCCGTAGTGAGAACAAGCGATATGGTATATGCAGTAAATTTTTCACACACGTAAATCAGGTATAGCGTCCATCCGAGCGCAACTAATGAGATGATGAGAAAGGCGGGCCAGAAAAACTGTAGGTTCGACGGCCCGAGGGCGAGAAAAAAGATGAATATTCCCAGTAAAATCCAACTGACTTTTTTGATATTGGTTCCGTCAATCATCGTTGCTCTCTATCTCTACTGCATTGTAGACCTTTTTGTCGCACCCAGTTTCAACTAACAACGCCTGCGCGCCAAACGCTGTCAGGAGTCTACCGCCACGACTCCAGTCGAAATGCTAACCCTGCCGCAGCACCGCCAACGGGCTGGCATTCAGCGCCCGCCGCGTCCCCAGCACCCCAGCCGCGCCCACCAGCAGTGCACCCGCCAGGGGCAGCACCAGCAGCCATGGGTGCGGGCTCCATTGCAGGGCGAATGCGTAGCGGTACAACACTAGGGTGATCAGCTCGCAACCCAGTGCCGCCAGTGCACCACTGGCCGCCCCCAGCAACCCGAACTCGATACGCCGCGCCTTCACCAGCAGCGGCCGCGCCGCCCCCAGTGCGCGCAGCAGGGCGCCTTGGCGGATGCGCTCGTCCAGTGTTGCCTGCAAGCCCGCGAACAATACCGCCAGCCCCGCCGCCAGGACGAACAGCAGCACGTATTCGACCGCCAGGGTGACTTGGGCAAGGATGCTGCGCAACTGCTCCAGCAAGGCATCGACCTGCAGAATGGTCACTGCCGGGAACGCCCGCGACAGCGCGACAACATCCAGGTCATGACCCGGCGCGAGGTAGAAGCTGGTCAGGTAGGTGGTGGGCAAACCCTGCAAGGTGCCGGGCTGGAAGATCATGTAGAAGTTTGGCTGGAAGCTGTCCCAGTGCACGCTGCGCAAGCTGCTGACCCGGGCCTGGCGTTGCTCGCCCCCAATGTCGAAGGTCAACAGGTCGCCCAGTTGCACCTTCAGGCTGGCGGCAAGTTCAGCCTCCACTGAAACACCGGGCACTTCATCAGCGGAGGGCAGTGCCTGCCACCAGTTGCCCGCCGTCAGGGCATTGCCTGTCGGCAGGTCGGCAGCCCAGGTCAGGCTGAGGTCGCGCTGCACCGCGCGCTCGCCGGCGGAGTCTTTGCTGACGATCTGCTGGACGGGTTGCTCGTTGATCTGCACAAGCCGGCCAGGCGTCACCGGGTACAACGGTGCCGACGCCGCATTGACGTCACGCAGGCGCTGGGCGAAAGGCTCGCGGTCGTCGGGCAGAATATTCAGGGCGAAATGGTTGGGCGCATCCTTGGGTAGCTGTGCCTGCCAGGTGTCCAGCAGCTCTGCGCGGAGCAACGCGACCAGTGCCATCGCCAGCAGGATCAGGCCAAACGCCAGTGCCTGGCCAGCGGCCGCCAGGGGGTGGCGCAGCAGCTGGCCCAGGCCCAGGCGCCAAGTCAGTGGGGCGCCGGCCAGCAGTCTACGCAGGCTGCGCAGGCCAAGCAGCAACAGGCCGCCCAGTACCAGCGCGGCAATCAGCCCGCCACCGAGCAGGGCGAAGGTCAGCAGCAGGTCGAGGCTGAGGCGCCACATGATCAGCCCCAGCGCGAAAAGGGCGGCGCCATACACCAGCCAACTGCTGGTCGGCACCGGCAGCAGGTCACGGCGCAGTACGCGCAGCGGCGGCACCTGGCCGAGGGCGGCGAGCGGGGGGAGGGCGAAGCCGGCCAGGGCGACCAGGCCAGTGGCGATGCCGGCCAGGGCGGGCGCGACCCCACCCGGTGGCACCACGCTCGGCAGTAGCCCGTGTAGCAGGCGGAACAAGCCCAGTTGCGCCAGCCAGCCGAGCAGGGCACCCGCCAGTGCGGCTACCAGCCCGAGCATCGCCAGCTGCAGGCAGTAGAGCCCCAGCGCCTGGTGGCGGGAAAGCCCAAGGCAGCGCAGCAGGGCGCTGGCGTCGAGGCGGCGCGTCGCATACCGGCTGGCCGACATGGCCACGGCGACGCCCGCCAGCAGCACCGCCACCAGGCTGGCCATGTTCAGGTAGCGTTCGGCCTTGCCCAGGGCACCGCCTATCTGGCGGTTGCCATCGCGGGTGTCGAGCAGGCGCTGGTTGGCTGCCAGGTTCTTTTCCAGCCCTTCGCGGTAGTGCGCCAGGGCTTGCGCATCGCCGCGCCACAGGTCGCGATAGCTGACCCGGCTACCCGGCTGAATGACCCCCGTGGCCTGCAAATCGGCCAGGTTCATCATCACCCGCGGGGTCAGGCTGTAGAAGTTGTTGGCGCGGTCTGGCTCGTAGGTCAGCACGCGGCTCATGCGCAGGGTTTTCATGCCGACGTCGATGCTGTCGCCAACGTTCAGCCCGAGGGCCGCCAGCAGGCGCGGCTCAATCCACACCTCGCCTGGGGCCGGGCCGCCGCCCGGTGTCTCCTCGGCATAGGGTGCGGCGGCGCTGCGGACCTGCCCGCGCAAGGGGTAGGCGCCATCGGCGGCCTTGATGCTCGACAGCTGAATGCCGCTGTCGCCACCGACCACGCTGGTGAACTCCACGACCTGGGCGTGGCGCAGCCCCAGCGCCTTGCCGGCGTTGACCTGGTCGTCACGCGCCGGGGCGCTGCCTTGCAATACCAGGTCGGCGCCGAGGAACTCGCTGGCGCGCAACTGCATGGCGCCGTTCAGGCGGGCACCGAAATAACCGATGGCGGTGCTGGCCGCTACGGCCACCAGCAGGGCGAAGAACAGCACGCGTACTTCGCTGGCGCGGATATCGCGCAGCAGCTGGCGCAAGGCCAGGCCGCACAGGCGAGACAACGGCATGTGTGTCATCAGGCCTCCACCGGCGCCACCAGGTGCCCGGCCTCCAGGCGGATCAGGCGTCGGCAGCGCCTGGCCAGGCGTTCGTCATGGGTCACCAGGACCAGCGTGGTGCCGCGTTCCTTGTTCAGTTCGAACAATAGGTCGCTGATGCGCTCACCGGTGTGGCTGTCGAGGTTGCCGGTGGGTTCGTCGGCAAACAGCACCGCAGGGTGGGCGGCGAAGGCGCGGGCGATCGCCACCCGTTGCTGCTCGCCGCCGGACAGCTGGCGGGGCGTGTGGGTCAGGCGCTTGCCCAGGCCAACACGCTCGAGCAGGGTGCGCGCCTGTTCGCGGGCATCGCGGCGGCCATCCAGTTCCAGCGGCAGCATTACGTTTTCCAGCGCGTCGAGGCTGTCGAGCAACTGGAACGACTGGAACACGAAACCGACGTGTTCGGCGCGCACGCGGGCGCGCTGGTCCTCATCCAGCGGGCCCAGGTCATGCCCGGCGAGGGTCACCTGCCCGGCGCTTGGGCGGTCGAGGCCGGCGAGCAGCCCCAGCAGGGTCGACTTGCCCGAGCCTGAAGCGCCGACGATGGCCAGGCTGTCGCCTTGGGCAAGGTCGAGGGAGAGCGCGTGCAGGATGGTCAGGTCACCTTCCGCACTGGGGACCACTTTGCTAAGGTTCTGCGCAACGAGAATGCTGGGGCCCATGGAGAATCCAATGCGAGTGTGGTGGTTGAGTGCCGGTCTGGCCCTGTATTGCCTGGCCCAGAGCGCGGCGGCGGGAACACTGCTGATTGTCGGCGATAGTATCAGCGCCGGTTTTGGCCTGGATACCCGCCAAGGGTGGGTCTCTTTGTTGCAGACCCGGCTCAAGGACGAAGGTTTCGACGACCAGGTGGTTAATGCGTCGATCAGCGGCGACACCAGTGCAGGTGGCCAGGCGCGGCTGCCGGCGCTGCTTGCAGCGCACAAGCCAAGCCTCGTGGTACTGGAGCTGGGCGGCAACGATGGCCTGCGGGGGCAGCCGCCAGAGCAATTGCAACAAAATCTTGCTTCGATGATCGAGCGCTCGCGCACATCGGGTGCCAAGGTGGTGCTGTTGGGGATGCGCCTGCCACCCAATTACGGGGTGCGCTACACCACGGCCTTTGCCAAGGTGTATGAACAGCTGGCGGCGGAAAAGCAGGTGCCGTTGGTGCCGTTTTTCCTCGAGGGCGTAGGGGGTGTGCCCGAGCTGATGCAGGCCGACGGCATCCACCCGGCGCAAGGGGCGCAGCAGCGGTTGCTGGAAAATGCCTGGCCGGCGATAAAACCCTTGCTGTGACGCTTTAAACGGGGCCGGCTTTCGGATAATGTTGCGCCCCCCGTTTCGAGAGCCCCCAATGCCGCGCCCTGCCTGGTCCTTGTATGCCTACCAACTGATCGAGCCCGATGAGCAGCTCGACCTGTTCGCTTGCCAGGAAATCCGCGTCCATCTGGCCGCCCGCCAACTCGAGTTGGGAGTGCCGGTCGACCGTACCCTGTGCGGCGGGCTGCTGCCGGCACAACCGCGCTGGTCTGGCGTGCAGCGCTCGATCTACCGGGATGGCCGCCTGTGCGACCTGTGCCGGGCGATCCTCGACGCCCAGCGGCGCGGCATGCGCCCGGTCTGGCCAGAGCTCTGAAAGGGCCATTCGCGCAGGAACTCCTCGCGCCTTTCATCATCTGAAACGCTTGAAGGCCGCCAATGCCTCCCGCTTGGCTCGGGGCGGGTGTACAATCGATCCTCTTGTCCCACCTTTCGAAGGATTTACCGGATGTTGCCGCGCTTTCCCGCCGTCACCCGTTGCCTGACCCTGGCCAGCCTGCTGGTAGCTGGCCCCGCCGTTGCACTGGAGCTGCCGCTGCCGCCGCCCGGTGAAGACGTCGTCGGCCAGGTGCAGGTGATCAAGGCCAAGTACGAGGACACCTTCGCCGACATCGGCACCGCCAACGACCTCGGCTATCTGGAAATGATCGCCGCCAACCCGGGTGTCGACCCCTGGCTGCCGGGCGCCGGTACCGAGATCATCCTGCCGACCCGTTACGTGCTGCCGCCCGGGCCGCGTGAAGGGGTGGTCATCAACCTTGCCGAATACCGTCTGTACTACTTCCCGAAAGGGCAGAACGTAGTGCACACCTACCCATTGGGCATCGGCCGTGAAGGCTGGGGTTCGCCCATCGCCAACACCAAGATCACCGCCAAGACCCCTAACCCGACCTGGACCCCGCCAGCCTCGATCCGTGCCGAGCACGCCGCCGACGGTGACATCCTGCCCACTGTGGTGCCAGCAGGCCCGGACAACCCGCTGGGGCCGTTCAAGTTCACCCTGGGTGTGCCCGGTTACCTGATCCACGGTTCCAACAAGAAGTTCGGCATCGGCATGCGCACTAGCCATGGTTGCTTCCGCATGCTCAACAACAATGTGCTTGAACTGTCGAAGATGGTCCCGGTGGGGACGCCGGTGCGTATCATCAACGAGCCCTACAAGTTCGGCATCAGTGGCGGCAAGGTATATCTCGAGGCGCACACACCGCTTGATGACCAAGGCAACCCGTCGGTGGTGGACAAGCACACTGCGGTCATCAATGCCCTGCTCAAGCGTGAAGACCTGGCAAACAACCTGCGCATGAACTGGGACATGGTGCGCGATGTGGTCGCCGCAGAAGATGGCATGCCGGTAGAAATTGCCGTGCCGGTCGATAATCAGGGTGCAGCACCGATGGTGTCGAGCATCCCGCCAGAGTTGCAGTAAGCCTTAAGCGACGCATCCAGAGCCTGCGCCAGGTTAACCCTTGGCGCAGGCTTTTTCATGTGCGCCATATGCTTTTGTTACGGCAATAAAAAAGCCGACCCACAAGTGGATCGGCTTCTTAACAATCCGTGAGGATTATTACTTGCGGCTGGCTTTGTCCAGCATACGCAGAGCGCGCTCGTTGGCTTCGTCAGCGGTCTGCTGAGCCTTCTGAGCGGCTGCCAGTGCGTCGTCAGCCTTACGGTAGGCTTCGTCAGCACGAGCTTGAGCGCGAGCTGCTGCGTCTTCAGTCGCAGTCAGACGAGCTTCGGTTTCTTTGGATACGCTGCTGCAACCGGTAGCCAGAACTGCGGCCAGAGCCAGAGCAGAGAATTTCAGAACGTTGTTCATCGTGTTCCCCTTCAAGGACTTTCTATTAAATAGCCATCTCTCAGGAAAGAGAAACTGGCCGGCGTACATAGTACCCATTACTTGTAGTAAGTAAACTGACTGAGCGCAAGAACTGCAAAAAAATTGTTGCTGATGGCGTTGCCGTCACGATTTGCAGGCGTTTTCTGAAAAAACCGTGCAGGTGTCGCAAGCGTTTGTAGTACGGGAACTTTTTTGTTGAACTAAGGGTGACTTAAACGGTCCGTCAGCGTCTTAAGCCCATGAACATCCGGCTGTTGTTGCGGGGCGCGCAGGGCATGGGTTTCCCCCTGTTACTGCTACTTTTTAACAGCCGCCACCTTGAGCAATCCCGCCTGTCGCGCCTACTATTTGGTGGCCCGGTCCGGTAGAACCATTGCAAACCGCCCGCGGTCCAAGGGGCATGAGGTGGCGTAGAGGTTCCTTCGCCGGATAAAACCACTATCGGTTAAGGTAAGGGTCAGCCGAAATGACCTGCGAGGAGTAGTGATGACTGAAGCGCTGACCATCCACCATGACCAGGCCGGTCATCAGTTCGAGACCAACGTGGACGGTCATCGTGCCTACCTGACGTACATGGACCTGGGCAAGCAGACGCTGGATATCTATCGCACCTTCGTACCCAACGCCCTGCGCGGCCGTGGTATTGCTGCAGCGCTGACCGAAAAGGCCCTGGAGTACGCCGACCAGATGGGCTACACGGTGATCCCTTCGTGCTCTTATGTAGAGCGTTACATGGAGCGCCAGCAGCGCCACTCGAGCAAGGCTTGAGCGCTGCAGCACTAGCCGCACATCTATAAACGCCGGGGCCGCAAAGCGGCCCCGGCGTTTTGGTTTAGAGCGAAGCTCAGGCGCGCTGGCGCTTGGGCAGTACACCCTTGAGCTTGGCGTGCATGCTGCGCAGGGTCTTCTCGGTGGCGGCCCAGTCGATGCAGGCGTCGGTAACCGATACACCGTATTGCAGTTCTTCCAGGTTTTTCGGGATCGATTGGCAACCCCAGTTCAGGTGGCTTTCGACCATCAGGCCGATAATCGACTGGTTGCCTTCGAGGATCTGGTTGGCGACGTTCTCCATGACCAGCGGCTGCAGGGCTGGGTCCTTGTTGGAGTTGGCGTGGCTGCAGTCGACCATGATGTTGGCCTTGATCTTGGCCTTGGCCAGGTCCTGTTCGCACAGGGCGACACTGACCGAGTCGTAGTTTGGTTTGCCGTTGCCACCGCGCAGCACCACATGGCCGTAAGGGTTGCCCTTGGTGGTGACGATGGACACGCCGCCTTCCTGGTTGATACCGAGGAAGCGATGCGGCTTGGACACCGATTGCAGTGCGTTGATGGCCACGGTCAGGCCGCCATCGGTGCCGTTCTTGAAGCCGACCGCCGAGGACAGGCCCGAGGCCATTTCACGGTGGGTCTGGGACTCGGTGGTGCGGGCGCCAATCGCCGACCAGCTGATCAGGTCCTGCAGGTACTGCGGGGAGATCGGGTCGAGCGCTTCGGTGGCAGTCGGCAGGCCTTTTTCGGCCAGGTCCAGCAGCAGCTGGCGGCCAATGTGCAGGCCATCCTGGATCTTGAACGAGTCATCCAGGTACGGGTCGTTGATCAAGCCTTTCCAGCCGACCGTGGTGCGCGGCTTCTCGAAATACACGCGCATCACCAGATACAGCGTGTCGGAAACTTCCTCGGCCAGCACCTTCAGGCGATCGGCATACTCGTGCGCGGCCTTGATGTCGTGGATGGAGCACGGGCCGACTACGACGAACAGGCGATGGTCCTTGCCGTCGAGGATATTGCGCACCACTTCGCGGCCGGCAGTCACGGTCTGCAGGGCTTTGGCGCTGAGGGGGATTTCCTTCTTGAGCTGATCGGGGGTGATCAAGGTCTCGTTGGAGGCAACGTTAAGGTCGTCGATCGGTAAATCAGCCATCGTGTTACTCGTCAGGTCACGGTGCCGGCCGCCAGCAATCCCCGTGCGGCCCAGCAGCAAGAATGTTCGCAGCGGGGAGCCGAACCTTAGCGCGTTACAGGTGGCGCGACAATGGTCTATGCCGCGGCCGTACAGGGTTTTTCCCTGCTGCAACAGCCCTGTGCTGCCATTAGGGTGCGCTAAACGCCCAAAAAGGTGTAAAAAAGCGCACCGACATCTAATCAGGAGTTCCGCATGAGCCCTCGCAAACCTCGCATCGGCATTATTGGCAGTGGTGCCATCGGAGGCTTCTATGGGCTGATGTTGGCGCGCGCCGGTTTCGATGTGCATTTTCTGTTGCGAAGCGAATACGCCGTGGTTCGTGAGCAAGGCCTGAAGCTGGAAAGCGCGCTGCACGGGGATGTGCAACTAGCGGTGCAGGCCTATGCCAGTGCCGCCGACATGCCGCCGTGCGATTGGCTGCTGGTGGGCGCCAAGGCCACCAGCAATGCCGAGCTTGCACCGCTGATTGCAAAGGCGGCCGCAGCTGATGCCAAGGTGGTGCTGCTGCAGAACGGGCTGGGGGTGGAAGAGCAGTTGCGGCCGGCCTTGCCGGGCAGCCTGCACCTGCTGGGCGGCCTGTGCTTCATCTGCGTCAACCGCCTGAGCCCGGGTGTGATCCGCCATCAGGCGCTGGGGGCGGTCAACCTGGGGTATCACAGTGGGCCGGCCGAGGATGGCGGTGCTGCAATTGTCGAGGAAGGGGCCGCGCTGTTCCGTGCCGCCGGTATCGACTCGCAGGCCATGGACAACCTTGGCCAGGCCCGCTGGCAGAAACTGGTGTGGAACGTGCCCTACAATGGCCTGTCGGTGTTGTTGGGTGCCAGCACCACGCCGTTGATGGCTGACAGCGACACGCGCGAACTCATCCAGGCGTTGATGGCTGAGGTGGTACAGGGTGCTGCAGCCTGTGGCCATGCACTGCCCGCGGGTTATGCCGACCACCTGTTCCGTGTCACCGAGCAGATGCCTGACTACTGGCCGAGCATGTACCACGATCACGCCGGGCAACGCCCTCTGGAACTGCAGGCCATTTATGCCGAGCCGTTGGCCCGGGCACGCGCGGCGGGTTGCAGCCTGCCGCGGATGCAGATGCTTTACCAGGCGCTGGCCTTTATCGACCGCGCCAATCGCGCTGGCTGAACCCTCCTGCAGCCCGCGGCAGCAGTGCGCCAGACGGCCAGGCGAGGCTGCGGCGCGCTGCTAAGCTGTAGCTTGCTCTGCCGCAACGGCAGTCGAGGAGGTCGAATGATCCGCTCCATGCTGTACGCCACCGACCTCGGTGTCTATGCCCCTTTCGTGATGCAACATGCCCTGGCCTTGGCCCGCACCTTTGGCGCGGAGCTGTACGTGATTCACGCGGTGGAACCGATGGGCCAGTTCGCCGAATCCCTCCTGCAGAGCTACCTCGACGAACAGACGCTGGATGAACTGCACAGCGAGGGCGTCAATACCGTGATGGCCAACATCGAGCAGCGGGTGCTGGAGAACTTTCGCGAGGAATTGGGCGAGGACGCGGACCTTGCAGTGATCAAGGCGGTACGGGTGCGTCAGGGTGACCCCGCGCAGGTGATCCTCGAGCAGGCGCAGCGGTTGAGTGTCGACCTGCTGATCTTCGGCAGCCACAGTGCGGGCGCCGGGGTGGATGTGCCGATTGGCCGCACGGCGGTGCGTTTGCTGCAGTTGTCACCGGTGCCGGTGTACATGGTGCCGCTCTCGCAGCATCTCGGCCGTAGGAAAACGTGAAGCTGGCAGTAGGCTATTTCGGCGCGGCGTGTAACAAAATAGTTCTAGTTTTATTTCGTTAACCACTAATATAGTTATATCTCGTCGCTGCCTGCTGCCGCTGACTTACCGCTGATTCGAGGGAAACCTATGAAGCTTCAACAACTGCGCTACATCTGGGAAGTGGCGCACCACGACCTCAACGTCTCCGCGACGGCGCAGAGTCTGTATACCTCTCAGCCGGGGATCAGCAAGCAGATCCGCCTGCTCGAGGATGAATTGGGTGTTGAAGTCTTTGCCCGCAGCGGCAAACACCTGACTCGCGTGACGCCGGCGGGTGAGCGCATCATCAATACCGCTGGCGAAATCCTGCGCAAGGTCGAGAGCATCAAGCAGATCGCCCAGGAGTTCTCCAACGAGAAGAAGGGCACGCTGTCCATCGCCACCACTCACACCCAGGCGCGCTACGCACTGCCGCCGGTGATCAGCAGCTTCATCAAGCAGTACCCGGAAGTGGCCCTGCACATGCACCAGGGCTCGCCCATGCAGATCGCCGAAATGGCCGCTGACGGCACCGTCGATTTCGCCATCGCCACCGAGGCCCTGGAGCTGTTCGGCGACTTGATCATGATGCCCTGCTACAAGTGGAACCGCTGCGTGGTGGTGCCGCAGGGCCACCCGCTGACCAAGCTGCCGAAGCTCACCCTGGAGGCGGTTGCCGAATACCCGATCGTCACCTACGTGTTCGGTTTTACCGGCCGCTCCAAACTGGACGAAGCGTTCAACCATCGCGGCCTGACGCCGAAAGTGGTATTCACTGCCGCCGACGCCGACGTGATCAAGACTTACGTGCGCCTTGGCCTGGGCGTGGGTATCGTGGCCAAGATGGCGGTCGATACCAAGCTTGACAGTGACCTGGTCGCCCTGGACGCCAGCGAGCTGTTCGAAGCCAGCATCACCAAGATCGGCTTCCGTCGCGGCACCTTCCTGCGCGGCTTCATGTGCGATTTCATCGAGAAGTTCGCCCCGCACCTGACCCGTGAAGTGATGGCCAAGGCCATCCAGTGCCACAACAAGCAGGAACTCGAAGAGCTGTTCGAAGGCGTAGAGTTGCCGGTGCACTGAGTACGGACCGCATGAAAAAACCGGCCCAAGGGCCGGTTTTTGTTTGCCTGCGAATCAGGCCTTGCTGATCAGGTTGCCGGCGTGCAGCCCGCATTCCTTCTGGGTCGCCTCTTCCCACCACCAGCGGCCCTCGCGCTCGTGCTGGTTCGGCAACACCGGGCGTGTGCACGGTTCGCAGCCGATGCTGATGAAGCCGCGTTCGTGCAGGCTGTTGTACGGCAACTCGAGCATGCGGATGTAGCCCCAGACTTCCGCGCTGGTCATCTGCGCCAGTGGGTTGAATTTGTACAGGGTGTGATCGGGTGTGGAGAATGCGCTGTCGATTTCCAGCGCCGCGACCTGGCTGCGGGTACCCGGGCTCTGGTCGCGGCGCTGGCCGGTGGCCCAGGCGCTGACGGTGGCGAGTTTGCGCCGCAGTGGCTCGATCTTGCGGATGCCGCAGCATTCGCCGTGGCCGTCCTTGTAGAAGCTGAACAGGCCTTTTTCCTTGACGAACGGGTCGAGCTTGGCGCGGTCAGGGCTGAGGATTTCGATCGGCAGGTTGTATTGCTCGCGCACCTGGTCGATGAAACGGTAGGTCTCGGGGTGCAGGCGGCCGGTGTCGAGGCTGAATACCTTGACCTGCTTGTTCAGCTTCCAGGCCATGTCGACCAGCACCACGTCCTCGGCGCCACTGAACGAGATCCATAGATCGTCGCCGAAATGTTCGAAGGCGAGCTTGAGGATGTCCTGGGGGGACTTGCTGGCGTAGGTCGCGGCCAGGGCGGCGACGTCGAAGGGTTGGCTCATCAGGCGGTTTCCATCTAGGCTGTGGCGCTGTGCGCTCGTAATGAGGTGATGGTAACAAAAAATGGCGGAGTAGACGCCGCCTCAGAGGCTTTGCAGGGTTTCCATCAGCACCCGCACCTTGGCAATCGACTCCTCGTATTCCGACTGCCAGTCGGAGTCCGCCACCACTGCGCCGCCGCCCCAGCAACTGACCTGGCCATCCTTCACCAGCAAGCTGCGAATGGCGATGGAGCTGTCCATTTCGCCGCGCACATCCACGTACAGCAGCGAGCCGCAATACAGCGCACGGCGGCTGGGCTCCAGTTCATCGATGATCTGCATGGCGCGGATTTTCGGCGCTCCGGTGATCGAGCCGCCGGGGAAGCTGTCGCCGATCAGGTCCAGTGCGTCCTTGTCGCTGGCCAGTTGGCCGGTGATGCTGCTGACCAGGTGATGCACGTTGGGGTAGCTTTCCAGGCTGAACAGCTCGGGCACTTTCACCGAACCGATCTGGCAGGTGCGGCCCAGGTCGTTGCGCAGCAGGTCGACGATCATCAGGTTTTCCGAACGATCCTTGGGGCTATGGCGCAGCTCCTCGGCGTTGCGCGCATCGATGGCCGGGTCGGCCGAGCGCGGGCGAGTGCCCTTGATCGGCCGGGTTTCCACCTGGCCTTGGCTGACGCGGATGAAGCGTTCTGGGGAGAAGCTCAGCAGTGCGCTGCCGTCGGCCAGTTGCTGGTAGCCGGAGAATGGCGTCGGGCAGGCTTTGCGCAGGGCCTGGTAGGCGCGCCACGGGTCACCTTTGCAGGGGGCGCGGAAGCGTTGCGTCAGGTTGATCTGGTAGCAGTCGCCGGCCTGGATATAGCGCTGTACGTGATCGAATGCCGCCTGATAGTGCTCGGGCTGCAGATCGCCTTGCATCGGCGCGAGCAAGTTGAAATCGCCAGCCGTAGCGCTGTCGGATGCTTCGAACAGGGCGATCAGGCGTTCGCGTTCTTCAGTGGCAAGGCCAGGGTGGAACACCAGCTGGCTGGTACCCAGAAGATGGTCGGTGACCAGCGCCCAGGCGTACAGCCCCAGTTGGGCGTCGGGCAGGCCCAGGTCGTCCACGGCCAGGCTGGGCAGATGCTCCAGGCGGCGGCCGAAGTCGTAGCTCAGGTAACCGATCAGGCCGCCGGCAAACGGCAGCTCGATACCGTCGGGCAGCTGCGCGTCGCCCAGTTGCTGCAGGCCGTCACGCAGGCGCTGCAGGAAGGCGCGGCCCGCTTCGCCGGGCCGGGCCTGCAGGTGTTGCAGTGGCCAGGCGCTGAGCAGGTCGAAGCGGCCTCGCTCGGCGCCGGGGCGGGCGCTGTCGAGCAAGATCGCCCCGGGCGCCTGGCGCAGGCGGGCGAAGTAGGCGGCAGGGTCGGGCTGGTAGGGCAGGGGGTAAAGCGTGCAGGTCGGCATCAGTATGGACGGCGATGTAAAAGCGAGGAGGGCGATTGTAGACCTGTGCAGGAAATGCGCCTAGCACTGGGCGCGACATTCAACCATTGGGTTGCGGCCCGGGGCTGCTTTGCCCTTCGCGGGGCAAGCCCGCTCCCACAAGTACAGCGTGCACCTTTGGCGCAACACCCTGCCTGTGGGAGCGGGCTTGCCCCGCGAAGCGGGCCCCGTCGTTACTGGCTCAGCGCGGATGCACGTGGCCGAACAGGCTCTGTGTCACACGTACGCGCTGCTCGGCATCCTCGGTCACGCCCTCCTTGGCCAGTGCCTCGATGTGTGCTTCGATGGCATGGGTGCGCTGGGTCAGCCCGGTGTCGTTGGCGATCTGGATGTTCAGGCCAGGGCGGGCGTTGAGTTCGAGAATCAGCGGCCCTTTGTCCTGGTCCAGCACCATGTCCACGCCGATGTAGCCCAGGCCGCACAGCTCATAGCAGCCAGCTGCCAGCTTCATGAAGCCGTCCCAGTTCGGCAGTTGCACGCCGTCCACCGCATTGGTGGTGTCCGGGTGCTTGCTGATGATGTTGTTCAGCCAGGTGCCGCGCAGGGTCACGCCAGTGGCCAGGTCCACACCCACGCCGATGGCGCCTTGGTGCAGGTTGGCCTTGCCGCCGGACTGGCGGGTCGGCAGGCGCAGCATGGCCATGACCGGGTAGCCCATCAGCACGATGATGCGGATATCCGGTACGCCTTCGTAACTGATGCTCTTGAAGATCTGGTCGGGGGTTACCCGGTATTCGATCAGCGCGCGGTCGCGGTGCCCGCCCAGCGAGTACAGGCCGGTGAGGATGCTCGAGACCTGGTGCTCGATTTCCTCGTGGCTGATGATCTTGCCCGAGACGGTGCGGTAACGATCTTCGAAGCGGTCGGCAATCACCAGAATGCCGTCACCGCCGGCACCTTGGGCCGGCTTGATGACGAAGTCGTTGCGCCCGCCGATGATCTCGTGAAGCTTGTCGATCTGCTTCTCGGTCTCGATCACGCCGTACATTTCCGGCACGTGAATGCCGGCGGCCAGTGCGCGCTCCTTGGTGATGATCTTGTCGTCGACGATCGGGTACAAGCTGCGCTTGTTGTACTTCAGTACATAGTCCGCGTTGCGCCGGTTGATCCCCATGATGCCCCGGGCCTCCAGGGCTTTCCACGTCTTGATCAGGCCAAACATCAGGCGTCAGCCTTCTTCAGGAATGCCTTGAAGCGCACCAGCTCGGTCAGCCGGTAGCCGCGGTAACGGCCCATCGCCAGCATGAAGCCCACCAGAATCAGCAGCACCGCCGGGAAGGTAAAGACGAAGTACACCAGCTCCGGCACCATCATCAGCAGGTGCGCGAGCGACGCGGCGAACAGGGTGCCGATGGCCACTTTCATGGCATGGCCGCCACCGCGTTCTTCCCAGGTGATCGACAGGCGTTCGATGGTCATGGTCAGAATCACCATCGGGAACAGCGCCACCGACAGGCCGCGCTCCAGGCCCAGCTTGTGGCTGAACAGGCTGATGGCGGCAATCAGCACCACGACGAAGGTCAGCACCACCGACAGGCGTGGCAGCATCTGCAGCTTGAGGTGCTCGAGGTACGACCGTAACGACAGGCCCAACGCCGTGATCACCGTGAACAACACGATGCCGAAGCCCAGTTGCGTCTCACGGAAGGCCAGGGCGATCAGCACAGGGGTGAAGGTGCCCAGCGTCTGAATACCGATCAGGTTGCGCAGCACCAGGATCACCAGCACGCCGATCGGGATCATCACCATGATCATGAAGGTCTGCTGGGTTTGCAGCGGCAAGCCGTACAGCGAGTATTCGAGGAAGTCGGCGTCGGTGTTCTCGTCGGTCAGCTTGGCCAGGCGGATGGCGTTCATCTCGCTGTTGTTCATGCTGAAGGTGACGTTGGCTTTCTTGCCGCCATCGACGGTGATCAGGTTATCGTCACCGGTCCACCACAGCAGGCGGTCGCTGGGCAGGCCCTGCTCGCCGGTGTCCGGGTTGAAGTAGAGCCAGTCGTTGCCGTTGAAGCTGCGCAGCCACAGCTCAGGGGTTTGCGGCGTATCGGCGACCAGGCGGATGGTGTGAACCTTCTCCATCGGCACGTGGGCGATCGACAGCAGCAGGTCGATGACCTGGGCCTTTTTCATCGACGAGGTGTCGCCGGCCAGCAGCAGCTTGACGTTGTCGTCGTTGAGGTTGTTGACCCGCTTGATGGTCTCGCTGACGAAGGTTTCGACGTCGGCCGAATGCTGGCGGATAGGCGCCATCAGGGCTTCGGCAGCGATCTTCTCGGGGCCTTCGACCGCCAGGCTGTCACGGAAGGTCGGGCCTTTCACGGTGGTCTTTTCGGTGCTGTAGCGCTTGGTCAGCACCAGGCGGTAGTAGAGGGTCTGGTTGCCGCTGGCGCGGCGGGCCGACCAGGTCACCTTGCGGTTGCCATCGGCACGGTTGACGCTGACCCCGTAGTTGTTGGAGATGAAGCTCTCGTTGAGGCTGACGTAGTCGCGGTTCAGCGGCGGCACGAACATCTGTACCTTGACCGGGTCCTTGGTGCTGGCGACGAACTCGACCTTGGCGTCGATGTTCCACAGGTCGTCGGTTTCGTCCTCGGTCACCGGGATGCCGAGGAAGAAGATCTGATAAGCCGTGACCGCCACGCCCAGCAACACCAGTACGGTGATCAGGACTTTCAGATGGAGGGTAAGAGAGCGCATCGGGATTACTCTGCTTTAGGAGCGTCGGTGGCACAGGCAGGTTTGCCGGCCGCGTATTTAAGGCTTGGGTCGACCAGCGCGTCGAAGTGCTTGAGCGCCTCGGAACCGATCAGCAGCGGGAACTGGAACGCGCTGCGGTCGGTGAGGTTGACTTCGATGGTGCGCAGGGCCTGGCCCATGCAGATTTCGAGTTCGATGACCGGCCGGGCGGTATAGGCCTTGCCCGATTCCGAATCATAGTCGCCGGCGCGGCGCTTGATCTTGCTGACCCTGGCCAGCGGGCGTTCGATCGGGTGCGAATGGGCGGCGTCGATGGCCAGGTAGAAGCGCACCCAGCTCTCACCGTTGCGCTTGAAGCGCTTGATGTCGCGGGCACTCAAGGACGCGGTCTTGGCACCGGTGTCGAGCTTGGCGGCCACCTCGAGGTCCAGGTCGCCAAGGCGGGCGTATTCGTTGAGACCGTATACGGTCTTGCCCGCCGCCTGGCCAAGGGCCGGCAGCAGGGTGAGGCATAACAGCAATAAAACGGGTGTAAGTCTCATAGTCCTGGCGCGGTGCTGTGCAAGATTCGGGGCAAGGCGACTGGCAGGTACTGCGCAAGCTTCCTCGGTTCATCTGTCAACAACATGAATAAATGACAGATACGCTATCCATACTCCGTTGGAGGCGCGGCATTCTATCACGCCGATGTCTTGACGCCAGCGCATCGCGATCAGACAGCGCGCGCAGCGGGTTAGTTCGCTCTTAGACGATTGTCGACAATGTTCATTTTGTCTTTGACGGGAAGCGCGGTATTCGCTAGTTTCTGCTCAAGTGATTAGCAAGGTGTCGACAATATGCTGGACCTCAGCAACCCCAGCCCTGCTCTGGCAGACGAAACGGAAACCCTGTCCGAGAATGTCTTCCGGCGTATTCAGGCGGCCATCGTCAAGGGTGAGATCGCCCCGGGCAGCAAGATCTCCGAGCCGGAGCTGGCGCGCACCTATGGCATCAGCCGTGGCCCGCTGCGCGAGGCCATCCACCGCCTGGAAGGCCAGCGCCTGCTGGTGCGGGTGCCGCATGTGGGGGCCCGAGTGGTGTCGCTGAACCACGCCGAGCTGATCGAGCTATACGAAATTCGCGAATCGCTGGAAGGCATGGCGTGCCGCCTGGCTGCCGAGCGCATGAGCCAGGGCGACATCGACGAGCTGCGCCGGGTGCTCGACACCCACGAGCGCGACGCCGCGTTCCAGGCCGGGCTGGGCTATTACCAGCAAGAGGGCGACTATGACTTCCATTACCGGATCATCCAGGGCAGCGGTAACCAGACCCTGGTCAAGATGCTCTGCGGCGAGCTCTACCAGCTGGTGCGCATGTACCGCATCCAGTTCTCCGCCACGCCCAACCGCCCGCGCCAGGCCTTTGCCGAGCACCACCGTATTCTCGATGCCATCGCTGATCGTGACGGCGAGCTGGCCGAACTCCTGATGCGCCGCCACATCGGCGCGTCCAAGCGCAATATCGAGCGTCACTATCTGGACGCCAACAACAATAGCCCACGAGGTGAGAAATGACTGTGAAGAGCACCCCCGGTCAGCGTTTCCGCGACGCCGTTGCCGCCGAACACCCCCTGCAAGTGGTTGGTGCGATCAACGCCAACCATGCGCTGCTGGCCAAGCGCGCCGGCTTCAAGGCCATCTACCTGTCTGGGGGCGGTGTCGCGGCAGGCTCCCTGGGCCTGCCGGACCTGGGCATCACCGGCCTTGATGACGTACTGACCGACGTGCGCCGCATCACCGATGTCTGCGACCTGCCGCTGCTGGTGGACGTCGACACCGGCTTTGGCGCCTCGGCCTTCAACGTTGCGCGTACCGTGCGTTCCATGTGCAAGTTCGGCGCTGCCGCCATTCACATCGAAGACCAGGTAGGCGCCAAGCGTTGTGGCCACCGGCCAAACAAGGAGATTGTCAGCCAGCAGGAGATGGTCGACCGGATCAAGGCGGCGGTGGATGCCCGTACCGATGACAGCTTCGTGATCATGGCGCGTACCGATGCCCTGGCCGTCGAAGGCCTGAATGCCGCGCTGGACCGCGCCGCCGCCTGCATCGAGGCCGGTGCCGACATGATTTTCCCGGAAGCCATCACTGAACTCTCGATGTACAAGACCTTCGCCGACCGGGTGAAGGCGCCTATCCTGGCCAACATCACCGAGTTCGGTGCCACGCCGCTGTACACCACCGAAGAGCTCGCGGCGGTCGATGTGTCGCTGGTGCTGTACCCGCTGTCGGCCTTCCGCGCCATGAACAAGGCAGCCGAGAATGTCTACACCGCGCTGCGCCGCGACGGCACGCAGAAGAACGTGATCGACACCATGCAGACCCGCATGGAGCTCTACGATGCCATTGGTTACCACGCGTTCGAGCAGAGCCTCGATGCCCTGTTTGCGCAGAAAAAAGGTTGAGCCAGTGCTGGCCTCATCGCCGGCAAGCCGGCTCCCACAGCTACAGCGCCAAGCTTGAGTGTGGGAGCCGGCTTGCGGCGACAGGGCTGGTACAGGCACCCCGAAATAGCCAGAAGACATCCATAACAAATTCAAGAAAGGAGAAACACCATGGCCGAAGCAAAAGTACTCAGTGGCGCAGGCCTGCGTGGCCAGGTGGCCGGTCAGACCGCACTGTCGACCGTCGGCCAGGCCGGTGCCGGCCTGACCTACCGGGGTTATGACGTGCGCGACCTGGCGGCTGCAGCCGAATTTGAAGAAGTCGCCTACCTGCTGCTGTACGGCGAGCTGCCGACCCAGGCCGAGCTGGCTGACTACAAGCACAAGCTCAAAGGCCTGCGCGACCTGCCCCAGGCCCTGAAGGAAGTGCTCGAGCGCATTCCGCGCGACGCCCACCCGATGGACGTGATGCGCACCGGTTGCTCGGTGCTGGGTACCCTGGAGCCGGAGCTGACCTTCGAGGCCCAACGCGACAAGACCGACCGCCTGCTCGCCCTGTTCCCGGCGGTGATGTGCTACTGGTACCGCTTCACCCACCACGGTGTGCGCATTGACTGCACCAGCGACGAAGACACCCTCGGCGGCCACTTCCTGCATTTGCTGCACGGCAAGAAGCCAAGTGAACTGCACGTCAAGGTGATGAACGTATCCTTGATCCTCTACGCCGAGCACGAGTTCAACGCCTCGACCTTCACCGCCCGCGTTTGCGCCTCGACCCTGTCAGACCTGTACTCCTGTGTCACGGCCGCCATCGGTTCGCTGCGCGGCCCGCTGCACGGCGGCGCCAACGAGGCGGCGATGGAGCTGATCGAACGCTTCCAGTCCCCGCAGGAGGCCACCGCCGAGCTGCTGCGCATGCTTGAGCGCAAGGACAAGATCATGGGCTTTGGCCACGCCATCTACAAAGAGTCCGACCCGCGCAACGAGGTGATCAAGGGCTGGGCGAAGCAGCTGGCCGACGAGGTGGGTGACAAGGTGCTGTACCCGGTTTCCGAGGCCATCGACAAGACCATGTGGGAGCAGAAGCGCCTGTTCCCCAATGCCGATTTCTACCATGCCTCGGCGTACCACTTCATGGGCATCCCGACCAAGCTGTTTACCCCGATCTTCGTCTGCTCGCGCCTGACCGGCTGGGCGGCGCATGTGTTCGAGCAGCGCGCCAACAACCGCATCATCCGCCCGAGCGCCGAATATGTCGGCGTCGAGCAGCGCCAGTTCGTGCCAATCGAGCAGCGCTAAGTTGCAGGCCTTCGCGATCCAGGGCCGTACCCCTGTGGGAGCGGCCTTGTGTCGCGAGAGGGGCGCTTAGCGCCCCAATGGCCCGAACTGCCACCGATTACCGTGACCGAGCCCGATAATTATATGAACACCGCATACCGCAAAGCCCTGCCAGGCACCGCCCTGGACTATTTCGACGCCCGCGCCGCGGTCGAGGCAATCAAGCCCGGCGCCTACGACAGCCTGCCGTACACCTCCCGCGTGCTGGCCGAGAACCTGGTGCGCCGCTGCGACCCGGCAACGCTCGATGCCTCGCTGGGCCAGCTGATCGAGCGCAAGCGCGACCTCGACTTCCCCTGGTTCCCGGCCCGCGTGGTGTGCCACGACATCCTCGGCCAGACCGCCCTGGTGGACCTCGCCGGCCTGCGTGATGCCATCGCCGACAAAGGCGGTGACCCGGCCGCAGTCAACCCGGTGGTGCCGGTGCAGCTGATCGTCGACCACTCGCTGGCCGTCGAGTGCGGTGGTTTCGATCCGCAGGCGTTCGACAAGAACCGCGCCATCGAAGACCGTCGCAACGAGGACCGCTTCCACTTCATCAACTGGACCAAGAAAGCGTTCAAGAACGTCGACGTGATCCAGCCCGGCAACGGCATCATGCACCAGATCAACCTGGAGAAAATGTCGCCGGTGATCCACAGCGACCGTGGCGTTGCCTACCCCGACACCTGCGTCGGCACCGACAGCCACACCCCGCACGTCGACGCCCTGGGTGTAATCGCCATCGGCGTAGGCGGCCTTGAAGCTGAAAACGTCATGCTGGGCCGCGCCTCGTGGATGCGCCTGCCGGAAATCGTCGGCGTCGAGCTGGGCGGCAAGCTGGCGCCTAACATCACTGCCACCGACCTCGTGCTGGCCCTGACCGAGTTTCTGCGCAAGCAGAAGGTGGTGGGTGCCTACCTCGAGTTCTACGGCGAAGGCGCGCGTGCCCTGACCCTCGGCGACCGCGCGACCATCTCCAACATGGCGCCGGAATATGGCGCCACTGCAGCGATGTTCGCCATCGACCAGCAGACCATCGACTACCTCAAGCTGACCGGCCGTGAAGAACAGCAGGTCAACCTGGTCGAAACCTACGCCAAGGCCACCGGCCTGTGGGCTGACGCCCTGGCCAACGCCGAGTACGAGCGGGTGCTGCACTTCGACCTGTCGAGCGTGGTGCGCAACATGGCCGGGCCGTCCAACCCGCACGCCCGGGTGGCCACCAGCGACCTGGCGGCCAAGGGCATTGCCGGCGCATGGCAAGACGTGCCAGGGCAGATGCCGGACGGCGCGGTGATCATCGCCGCCATTACCAGCTGCACCAACACCAGCAACCCGCGCAACGTGATTGCCGCCGGCCTGCTGGCGCGCAATGCCAACAAGCTCGGCCTGGCCCGCAAGCCGTGGGTCAAGTCGTCGCTGGCGCCGGGCTCCAAGGCTGTGCAGCTGTACCTTGAAGAAGCCGGCCTGGAAAAAGAGCTGGAGCAACTGGGCTTCGGCATCGTCGCGTTCGCTTGCACCACCTGCAACGGCATGTCCGGTGCGCTGGACCCGGTGATCCAGCAGGAGATCATCGACCGCGACCTGTACGCTACCGCCGTGCTGTCGGGCAACCGCAACTTCGACGGGCGCATCCACCCGTACGCCAAGCAGGCGTTCCTCGCATCGCCGCCGCTGGTGGTGGCCTATGCCATCGCCGGCACCATCCGTTTCGACATCGAGAAGGATGTGCTGGGCGTGGTCGATGGCAAGCAAATCCGCCTGAAGGACATCTGGCCGAGCGATGAAGAGATCGATGCGGTGGTGCGCGCCGCGGTCAAGCCGGAGCAGTTCCGCAAGGTCTACATCCCGATGTTCGCCATCGAGGAAGACCGTGGCCCGAAAGTCGCACCGCTGTACGACTGGCGCCCGATGAGCACCTACATCCGCCGCCCACCTTACTGGGAGGGTGCCTTGGCCGGTGAGCGCAGCCTGCGCGGCATGCGCCCGCTGGCGGTGCTGCCGGACAACATCACCACCGACCACCTGTCGCCCTCCAACGCCATCATGCTCGACAGCGCCGCTGGCGAATACCTGGCGAAAATGGGCCTGCCGGAAGAGGACTTCAACTCCTACGCCACCCACCGCGGCGACCACTTGACCGCGCAGCGTGCCACCTTCGCCAACCCCAAGCTGTTCAACGAAATGGTGCGCAATGACGACGGCAGCGTGAAGCAGGGCTCGCTGGCGCGCATCGAGCCGGAAGGCAAAGTGACCCGCATGTGGGAAGCCATCGAAACCTACATGCAGCGCAAGCAGCCGCTGATCATCGTTGCCGGTGCCGACTACGGTCAGGGTTCATCGCGCGACTGGGCGGCCAAGGGCGTGCGCCTGGCGGGTGTCGAGGCGATCGTGGCCGAGGGCTTCGAGCGCATTCACCGCACCAACCTGGTGGGCATGGGCGTGCTGCCGCTGGAGTTCCAGGCGGGTACCGATCGCAAGACCCTGGGCCTGGATGGCAGCGAAACCTATGACGTGCTCGGTGAGCGCAAGCCGCGTGCAACGCTGACGCTGGTGGTGACCCGCCGTAATGGTGAGCGGGTCGAGGTGCCGGTGACCTGCCGGCTGGATACCGCCGAGGAAGTCTCGATCTACGAGGCGGGTGGGGTGCTTCAGCGCTTTGCCCAGGACTTCCTCGAAGCTTCGGCCTGAGTGGTTGGGGCTGCTTCGCAGCCCATCGCCGGCAAGCCGGCTCCTACACCTGCAGCGTTGTTTCGAAGCTTGCGCCGCACCTGTAGGAGCCGGCTTGCCGGCGATGGGCCGCGCAGCGGCCCCAAGGCATATTGCACTTTCGAACAGGACAGCACAGCAATGGCACACGCACCCCAAATCAAGATTCCCGCAACGTATATCCGCGGCGGCACCAGCAAAGGCGTATTCTTCCGCCTGCAGGACCTCCCCGAACAGGCCCGGGCCCCCGGCCCGGCCCGCGACGCACTGCTGCTGCGCGTCATCGGCAGCCCCGACCCTTACGCCAAGCAGATCGACGGCATGGGTGGCGCCACCTCCAGCACCAGCAAAGCCGTGATCCTCTCGCCCAGCAGCAAGCCCGAACACGACGTTGACTACCTGTTCGGCCAGGTCGCCATCGACAAGGCCTTCGTTGACTGGAGTGGCAACTGCGGCAACCTGTCGGCCGCCGTTGGCGCGTTCGCCATCAGCAGGGGCCTGGTCGACCTGGCGCGCATTCCGCGCAATGGCGTGGCCACGGTGCGCATCTGGCAGGCCAACATCGGCAAGACCATCATCGCCCACGTGCCGATCACCGAAGGTGAGGTGCAGGAAACCGGCGACTTCGAGCTCGACGGCGTGACGTTCCCGGCGGCGGAAGTGCAGCTTGAGTTCCTTGACCCGGCCGCCGACGAAGACGGTGGCGGTGGGGCGATGTTCCCCACCGGTAACCTGGTGGACGACCTGGAGGTGCCTGGCATAGGCACGTTCAAGGCCACCCTGATCAATGCGGGTATCCCGACCATTTTCGTCAATGCCGCCGATATCGGTTACACCGGCACCGAACTGCAGGACGCCATCAACGGTGATGCCCAGGCGCTGACGCGCTTCGAGACCATCCGTGCCTACGGCGCCGTGCGCATGGGCCTGATCGAGCATGTCGACCAGGCTGCCGGGCGTCAGCACACGCCGAAGGTGGCTTTCGTTGCGCCGCCAAGCACCTACACTGCGTCCAGTGGCAAGGCGGTTGCGGTGGCTGACATCGACCTGCTGGTGCGCGCATTGTCCATGGGCAAGCTGCACCACGCGATGATGGGTACCGCCGCTGTGGCCATCGGTACCGCTGCTGCCATCCCTGGCACACTGGTCAACCTCGCTGCAGGCGGGGGCGAGCGCAGTGCCGTGCGCTTTGGTCATCCCTCCGGCACGCTGCGGGTTGGCGCCGAGGCTCGCCAGGTGAAGGGTGAATGGACGGTGACCAAGGCAATCATGAGCCGTAGTGCTCGCGTGCTGATGGAAGGCTGGGTGAGGGTGCCTGGCGATAGCTTCTGAGGCATCACTGGCGCTTGGCTTTGGATGAGTGGGGCCGCTTGCGGCCCTGAATTCACAGGAGCTGCATATGAGCGCCAACGTAGACCTGAACGAGCGCCCTGACTACGACCAGGTGCTGCAAACCCTTGCCGACTATGTACTCAGCTATCGGGTGGAGTCGCCCGAAGCGCTGGACACTGCGCGCAATTGCCTGATGGACACCTTGGGCTGCGGCCTGCTGGCCCTGCGCTTCCCTGAGTGCACCAAGCACCTCGGGCCGCTGGTGGAAGGCACCGTGGTGCCCAATGGGGCCCGCGTGCCTGGCACCAGCTACCGCCTGGACCCGGTCAAGGCTGCCTGGGACATCGGCTGCACGGTGCGCTGGCTGGATTACAACGACACCTGGCTGGCCGCCGAGTGGGCCCACCCTTCGGATAACCTGGGCGGCATCCTGGCCGTGGCCGATCACCTTTCGCAAAAGCACGTGGCAAACGGTGAAGCCCCGCTGCTGATGCGCGAAGTGCTCGAAGCCATGGTCATGGCGCATGAGATTCAGGGCGTGCTGGCGCTGGAAAATTCATTCAACCGTGTGGGCCTCGACCACGTAGTGCTGGTCAAGGTGGCGTCCACCGCGGTGTGCGCCAAGCTGATGGGCGCCAACCGCGAACAACTGCTCTCGGCCTTGTCCCATGCCTTCGTCGATGGCCAGGCGCTGCGCACCTATCGCCATGCGCCGAATGCCGGCTCGCGCAAGTCGTGGGCTGCAGGTGATGCTTCGAGCCGGGGAGTGCGCCTGGCCGATATCGCGCTGCGGGGCGAGATGGGTGTGCCTGGCGTGCTGACGGCGCCGCAGTGGGGGTTTTACGACGTGTCCTTCAGCCACACCAACAAGGACTTGGCGCTCAAGCCTTCCGCCCAACAAGCACTTAAGTTGCCGCAACCCTTGGCCAGCTACGTGATGGAAAACGTGTTGTTCAAGGTCAGCTTCGCGGCGGAGTTCCACGCCCAGACTGCCTGCGAGGCTGCGGTGAGCCTGCACCCGCAGGTGCGCAATCGCCTGCATGAAGTCGACCGTATCATCATCACCACCCAGGAGTCGGCGATCCGCATCATCTCCAAGGTCGGTGCGTTGGCCAACGCCGCCGACCGTGACCATTGCCTGCAATACATGGTGGCGGTGCCACTGATTTTCGGTTACCTGGTGGCAGAGCATTACGAGGACGCTTTTCACGCGGCCCACCCGAGCATCGACCGCTTGCGCGAAAAAATGGAAGTGGTAGAGGACCTGCGGTTCACCCGTGAGTACCTGGAGGCGGACAAGCGCTCCATCGCCAATGGTTTGCAGGTGTTTTTCAAGGATGGCAGCAGCACCGAGCAGGTGGTGGTGGAGTACCCGGTTGGGCACCGGCGCCGGCGCGGGGAGGGCATACCGCTATTGGAGGCGAAGTTCAGGGAGAACCTGGCGACGCGGTTTGCGCGGCAGCGCTGTCAGCAGATCTTCGAACTGTGCACGGACCAGCAGAAGCTCGAGGCTACGGCGGTGCACCGGTTTGTGGACTTGTTTGTGATTTGAGGTTGCGTTGCCCCGCGAAGAGGCCTGAAAGAGTAATAAAAAACCCCAGCATCTCTGCCGGGGTTTTTTTACAGCTTACGGCTACTTACGCTTGAACAACCGGGATCTTGGCGTTGGCCGCAGCCTCGCGGAACTCGGCGATCTGGTCGAAGCTCAGGTAGCGGTAGACGTCGGCAGCCATGCTGTCGATGTCTTTGGCGTACTGCATGTACTCTTCGACGGTCGGCAGCTTGCCGATGATCGAAGCGACAGCAGCCAGCTCGGCCGATGCCAGGTACACGTTGGTCGCGTCGCCCAGGCGGTTCGGGAAGTTACGGGTCGAAGTGGAAACCACGGTCGAACCGGTCTGCACACGTGCCTGGTTACCCATGCACAGCGAGCAGCCTGGCATTTCCATGCGCGCACCGGCCTTGCCGTAGATGCCGTAGTAGCCTTCTTCGGTCAGCTGGTGAGCGTCCATCTTGGTTGGCGGAGCCAGCCACAGACGGGTAGGGATGCCACCCTTGACCTTCTCCAGCAGCTTGCCGGCAGCGCGGAAATGGCCGATGTTGGTCATGCACGAACCGATGAACACTTCGTCGATCTTCTCGCCCTGTACCGAAGACAGCAGGCGGGCATCGTCCGGGTCGTTTGGCGCGCAGAGCACAGGCTCCTTGACGTCGGCCAGGTCGATTTCGATGATTTCAGCGTACTCGGCATCGGCGTCGGCCGACAGCAGCTCAGGGTTGGCCAGCCAGGCTTCCATGGCCTGGGCGCGACGCTCCAGGGTGCGTGGGTCGCCGTAGCCTTCGCCGATCATCCAGCGCAGCAGGGTGATGTTGGACTGCAGGTACTCGGCGATGGCCTTTTCCGGCAGCTTGATGGTGCAGCCGGCAGCGGAACGCTCGGCCGAGGCGTCGGACAGCTCGAATGCTTGCTCGACGGTCAGTTCGTCCAGGCCTTCGATTTCCAGGATGCGGCCGGAGAAGGCGTTTTTCTTGCCCTTCTTCTCGACGGTCAGCAGGCCCTTCTGGATGGCGTAGTAAGGGATGGCATGTACCAGGTCACGCAGGGTGATGCCCGGTTGCAGTTTGCCCTTGAAGCGCACCAGGATCGACTCTGGCATGTCCAGCGGCATGACGCCGGTGGCGGCAGCGAAGGCCACCAGGCCGGAGCCGGCCGGGAACGAGATGCCGATCGGGAAGCGGGTGTGCGAGTCACCACCGGTACCGACGGTGTCCGGCATCAGCATGCGGTTCAGCCAGCTGTGGATGATGCCGTCGCCTGGGCGCAGCGACACGCCGCCACGGGTGCGGATGAAGTCTGGCAGGGTGTGGTGGGTGGTGACGTCGATCGGCTTCGGATAGGCCGCGGTGTGGCAGAACGACTGCATCACCAGGTCAGCGGAGAAGCCCAGGCACGCCAGGTCTTTCAGCTCGTCGCGGGTCATCGGGCCAGTGGTGTCCTGGGAACCGACGGTGGTCATCTTCGGCTCGCAGTAGGCACCTGGGCGCACGCCTTGGCCTTCTGGCAGGCCGCACGCACGGCCGACCATCTTCTGCGCCAGGGTGAAGCCCTTGGTCGAAGCGGCAGGCTGCTCCGGTTTCTTGAACAGATCGACAGGGCCCAGGCCCAGCTCGGCACGGGCTTTTTCGGTCAGGCCACGGCCAACGATCAGCGGGATACGACCACCAGCGCGGACTTCGTCCAGCAGCACTTCGGTTTTCAGTTCGAAGTGGGTGACCAGCTCATCGCTGCCATGGCGGCGCACTTCACCTTTGTACGGGTACACGTCGATGACGTCGCCCATGGCCAGGTTGGTGCAGTCGAATTCGATCGGCAGGGCGCCGGCGTCTTCCATGGTGTTGTAGAAGATCGGGGCGATCTTGGTGCCGAAGCAGAAACCGCCGGCGCGCTTGTTCGGCACGTACGGGATGTCGTCGCCGAAGAACCACAGCACCGAGTTGGTGGCGGATTTACGCGACGAACCGGTACCGACCACGTCACCGACATAGGCGACCGGGAAGCCTTTGGCCCTTACCGCTTCGATCTGCTTCAGTGGGCCGACCGAACCTGGTTGCTCTGGTTCGATGCCGTCACGGGCCATTTTCAGCATGGCCAGGGCGTGCAGCGGGATGTCAGGGCGCGACCAGGCGTCTGGCGCAGGGGACAGGTCGTCGGTGTTGGTTTCGCCAGGCACCTTGAACACGGTCAGGGTGTACTTGTCGGCGATGGCAGGGCGCGAGGTGAACCACTCGCCAGCAGCCCAGGATTCCAGCACGGCCTTGGCGTGGACGTTGCCCGCCTTGGCTTTTTCGGCCACGTCGTGGAAGGCATCGAACATCAGCAGGGTGTGCTTGAGCTTTTCGGCCGCGACGGCGCCCAGTTCGGCGTCATCCAGCAGCGCGACCAGCGTTTCGATGTTGTAGCCGCCCTGCATGGTGCCCAGCAGCTCGGTGGCGAGCTTGCGGTCGATCAGCGGGGACTTGGCTTCGCCCTTGGCCACGGCGGAGAGGAAAGCGGCCTTGACGTAGGCAGCTTCATCGACCCCTGGTGGTACGCGGTTGGTGATCAGGTCTACGAGGAAGGCTTCTTCGCCGGCTGGCGGGTTTTTCAGCAGCTCGACCAGGCCTGCAGTTTGTTCGGCGTTCAGCGGCTGGGGCACGATACCCAGGGCGGCACGCTCTTCGATGTGTTTGCGGTAGGCTTCAAGCACAGTTATTACCCTCATCAGTGGTCCCTAAAGGGAGTCCGGGACGCTCATCCAGCATTCTCTGCACCCATGCGCAATCACGGCTTCTTGGGCCGCCCAGCCAGGGTCGCAGAGAATCCTTACAGAAGCTGCTTTCAAAGTTTTACGCCTGCAGAACGGGGAGCTGATGAGGGCTGGCGCGGGCATGCGAGGGTGCATGGCCCGGGCCAACGCCGTTCTACCGGATTAACTGTGCTCGTGACGCTTTGAAAACAGCTTCCAACGGACATTGTTGCCTTGAAAAGGCGGGATGATTCTACGGCAAATTGTCGCGGAAGGTAAGGCGGCGAACATGACTTTAACGAGTGACCGTGGTTAGACAAAGGGCTAACATGGGCCTGTGTTCCACCGCCAAGCCGTTGTTTTTTCATGTCCAACCAATCCATCAAGACCCCTTGCGTCGGCCTTTGCTCCACGGTGTATGGAGACACGGTGTGCCGTGGCTGCAAGCGTTTTCACCATGAAGTGATCCACTGGAATGGCTATGACGAGGCGCAGAAGCGCGCTGTGTGGCTGCGCCTGGAGCAGCTGCTGGTGCAGGTGATGATGGCCAAGCTGGAAGTGTTCGACAAAGGTTTGCTGCGCCAGCAGCTGCAGCAGCGTTCGATCCGTTTTGTCGAGCAGCAGTCCGAATACTGCTGGGCGTATCAGCTGATTGCCCGCGGGGCGCGGATGATTCGCGACCTGGAGGCCTACGGGATGGCCTTGATGCCTGAATTCCGCGATTGGGATCTGCCGCAGTTGCGCGATGCCATCGACCGCGAATTCTTCCTGCTGTCCGAGGCGCATTACCAGCGCTATATAGCCCCTGCCTTCCTGCGTGCCGAGCTGAGGTAAGCCTTCTTCCTGCTCCATGCATTGAAAAGGCGCCATTGTGCGTTTTTATCGAGCGTATGGAGTACCGATGATGGCGGACCTGTGTTTTGAACCGCTGCTGAGTTTTACCGCGACATGCCGCTGGCAATTGCTGGATGCACCGTTGCGGGCTGCCCAGTTTGACGATAATGAAATTACCCGGCCGTTCTGGGCCGAATTCGATGATTGGAATGGTGACGATGGTTGGCTGATGACCAGCCTGGACTACGGCGAAGAAATGTTGCAATCCTTCCTGCTTGACCAGCTGTGGCCGGGCGAGGGTCGTCAGCGTGCGTTCTGTGACAATTTCTGGTTTGGTGTCTATCGATTTGCAACAGGCTTCGTTTACGAGATCCGCCCGGCATATGAGGGCAAAAACGTGGACCGCTGGCCTTCACTGGAATACTGGCTCGACGTCAGTCGCAGCGGTTACCTGGGCTTTTACTCGGCGGGCTCGGATGCCGGTGTGCTCAAGGACGACCCGCCCAGGCTTGCGTTGCGAGACCCCTTCGGGACATCCGTGGCGCTACCCGTCGACTCGCCTATCGATCTGGACACGGTACTGTACAAGCTGACCGTCGGGCGACAAACGCCACTGTGGCACATCCCTGGCCTGAATCCGCAGCGGCTGCAAGAAGGGCAATTGTTCTTGAACATGAAGCTCTACAGCGCGGACGGTCTGCAAGTGAGGCGAAAGGTCGAGCAGGTTGCATACCTTAACAACCGTCGCGGCGAGCGTGGCCAGTTCAGCCTGCAGGTATCCAACCCTTGCGTGCCTCCTCACCCTCGCCCGCTCGTTGCCAAACCTTGACCCCGTGCTCGGTTAGCGCGGCGCCAATCAATCGCCGCTGTATTCGCAGCCGCTGGTGCAGGTTTCATGAATACGCACCTTCGACAACTCCGGCAGCAGCGGCTTGACCTGGTCCCAGATCCACTTGGCGATCACTTCGCTGGTAGGGTTTTCAAGGCCAGGGATATCGTTCAGGTAGTTATGGTCCAG
The DNA here is from genome assembly GCF_047978245.1 of Pseudomonas sp. LFS044. Lineage (NCBI taxonomy): Bacteria > Pseudomonadati > Pseudomonadota > Gammaproteobacteria > Pseudomonadales > Pseudomonadaceae > Pseudomonas > Pseudomonas sp. LFS044. The sequence goes on along the minus strand of NZ_JBFPFX010000002.1, from coordinate 70,856 downwards.
CTGCTCGTAGATCGGCTTGAAGATCGCCTTGATTTCAGAGAAGTCGCGGATCCAGCCGGTGTGCGGGTCGAGCGGGCCGGTCAGGTGCAGGCCGACCTTGAACGAGTGACCGTGCAGGCGGCCACATTTGTGGCCAGCCGGGACGTGGGGCAGGCGGTGGGCCGATTCGAATGTAAATTCCTTGAAGATTTCCACTTTTATAACTCTGCGTGAATCAGTAATGCGCGCAGTCTACCAGCATGGCCGTTACAAGGCTTGCAGGCGTTCATGCAACCGCCCGGTGGCGATCAGTTCCAGCAACTCGTCGCCCAAGCGCTGGCTCTCGGCAATGGCTTTGTACCAGTAGCGCTTGCGGCTGGCGGCATCGCCCATGAAGCGCTTGAAGTCGTTGCGGTCGGGCAGCTTGCCGAAGGGCAGGGCGGCCAGGTACTGCGGCGACGGCGTCATTAGCAGCACGTTTTGCAGGCGCGTGGCGTCGCCCCTGCGCCAAGGCAGGGCCTTGTCGAACCAGCCGGGCACCACCTTGTCGGTGAAATGCGGGTAGAGCACCAGGTCGTCGCCGCGGTAGGGCAAGTCGAGGTGGTAGTCGAGCAGGCCACCGTCGCGGTAAGTGCCGCTGCCAACGCCTGGAATGTCACGCACGCCTTCCATCACCATCGGGATCGACCCAGACGCCAGCAGGGCATGGCGCAGGTTGCCCAGGGCCAATGGCAAGCAGCGTGATGGGAAGTCGGTGAGTGCATCGAGCGGCGGCGCAGCGCGCGCGTCGTGCAGGATGATGCGCTCGAAATGCCGGGCCAGCCGCGCGCGGCCCAGCAGGTTGCTGGCGATCACCGAACCCAGGCCCATGCCCAGGCGGCCGCGGTGGTCGTGGGCCAGTTGGCCATGGCTTTTGACCACCAGGATATTCAGGCGATAGTGCGGGTTGGCGAGGATCTGCCCGTCGCGGCCCTGCAGCAGGTCGTCGAGCATGCGTTGGCAGCTGCGGCTGATGCCGGCCGGCGTGACGCCCTTGGCGAAATCTTGTTCGGTATACAGCTCGCCCAGGCGCCGCAGGCCTTCGACCGGGTCGTCAAGGCAGGCGCTGGCGAAGCGCCAAGAGCCGATCGAGGCCCCTATCAAAGCCCGCTGGCGTGGCGCCGAAGGCAGCCATTCACCGAACAGTGCAAGGTCCAGGCCCTGGATGCCCAAGGGCTTGGGCCCACCCGCCGCACCCGGCAGCACGCCCACATCAGCTGCCTGCAGGCCGCGTTCACGGATTTGCTGCAAGGCACGCTGGCCGGCCTTGAAGGTCAGGGCGGGAAATTTGATATGGATAGCGCTCATTGGACTCCAGGGCTTGTAGGCGCGGGCTTGCCGGCGAAGCAGGCAACGCAGTTTACCTGCGCTATCATGGCGCCAGTTGTTTTCAGGTTGAGTTAAGGACCGGTGGATAATCTTAACCCCGTAGACAAATTACACATCTCGATGGAGAGAACCCATGAAAACTTTGACTGCCCTGTTCACTGCCGCTGCGCTTGCTTTGGGTGCCAACGTTGCCCTGGCCAAAGACGTCCAGCCTGACGAAGTGGTCAAGCTGGTCAACGCCAAGACCATCAAGTCGCTGGATGAGCTCAAGGCCGCCGCCGTAGCCAAGCACCCAGGCGCCACCGTCACCGATTCCGAGCTGGAAAACGAGTACGGCCGCTACATCTACAAGGTCGAGCTGCGTGATCAGCAGAATGTCGAGTGGGACGTCGATCTGGATGCCAAGACCGGTGAAGTACTGAAGGACGAACAGGACCGCTGATGATCCACTTATCCCGGCCGGCGCGTTACCTGGCGTTATCGCTGCTGGCCGTCTGCTCCCTGGCCGCGGCCCGCGACCTGGACCAGGATGAAGCCCTGCAGCTGCGCCAGAAGGGCATCATCCTGCCGCTCGAACAACTGCTCGAGACCGCCCTGGGGCGCTACCCCGGGGCGCGTCTGCTGGAGGCCGAGCTGGAAGAAGACGATGATCGCTACGAATACGAAGTCGAGCTGTTGACCCCGCAAGGGGTGGTGCGCGAGATCAAGCTCGACGCCAGTACCGGCGCCCTGCTCAAAGACGAGGAAGACGACTGAATGCGCCTGTTGCTTGTCGAGGACAACGTACCCCTGGCTGACGAGTTGATCGCCGGCCTGCAGCGCCAGGGCTATGCCGTGGACTGGTTGGCCGATGGCCGTGATGCGGTGTACCAGGGCCAGAGTGAGCCCTACGACCTGATCATCCTCGACCTCGGCCTGCCGGGGTTGCCGGGCCTGGAGGTGCTGGCGCAGTGGCGTGCAGGCGGCCTGGCCACGCCGGTGCTGATCCTCACCGCACGCGGCTCCTGGGCCGAGCGCATCGAGGGCCTCAAGGCCGGTGCCGATGATTACCTGAGCAAGCCGTTCCACCCTGAGGAACTGCAACTGCGCATCCAGGCCTTGCTGCGCCGCGCCCGGGGCTTGGCCAACCAGCCCAGGCTCGAAGCTGCCGGCCTGCACCTGGATGAAAGCCGTCAGTGCGTGAGCCGCGAGGGGGTAGACATCCAGCTCACTGCCGCCGAGTTTCGGCTGTTGCGTTATTTCATGCTGCACCCGCAGCAGATTCTGTCCAAAAGCCACCTGGCCGAGCACCTGTACGACGGCGAAACCGAGCGCGACTCCAATGTGCTTGAAGTGCACGTCAACCACCTGCGCCGCAAGCTCGGCCGCAGCGTCATCGAAACCCGCCGCGGGCAAGGCTACATCTACGCCGGGAGCGCCGCGTGAAGTCGATCCAGGCACGCCTGAGCCTGGGCCTGGTGGCCGTGCTGGTGGTGGTGGGCGTGGTGCTCGCCCAGCTCACCTTGTGGCTGTTCGAGGCCGGCTTGCAGCGCTACCTGGAAAACGGCCTGCGCAAGGAAAGCGAGAACCTGCTGGTGGCGCTGGTGCGTGGGCCATCGGGCTTGCAGCTGGATGAGCGGCGCATTTCCGCGGCCTATCAACGGCCATTCTCCGGCTATTACTTCCGCATCGATTTCGACCAGGGTACCTGGCGTTCGCGCTCGCTGTGGGACCTTGATATGCCCAAGCCCTCTGCGCCGGGGCTTTCCGACAGCCACGAACTCGGCCCGGAAGGGCAGCAGTTGCTTGCCTTGCGGGCTGACTATCGGCGCTTGGGGCAGGACATCTCGATCAGCGTGGCCCAGGACTATTCGCCTGTGCGCGAGGGCTTCCGGCGCCTGCAGCAGATCGGCCTGGGCATGGGGCTAGTGGCGTTGATCCTGGTGCTGGTGCTGCAGCGCATTACCGTCACCCGCTCGCTGCGCCCGCTGGAGCGTGCGCGCCAGCAGATCGCCCAGTTGCAGCAAGGCCAGCGCTCGCAACTCGATGCCGCGGTGCCCAGTGAGCTGGCGCCGCTGGTGGGGCAGATCAACCACTTGCTCAGCCATACCGAAGACAGCCTGCGCCGCTCGCGCAATGCGTTGGGCAACCTTGGCCATGCGCTGAAGACGCCGCTGGCGGTGCTGCTGAGCCTGGCGTCCAGCGAGCGTCTCAAGGACTTGCCCGAGGTGCGTGCGCAACTGCGTGAACAACTGGAGCAGATCCAGCAACGCCTGGCCCGTGAGTTGAACCGGGCGCGGCTTGCCGGCGATGCGCTGCCTGGGGCGCAATTCGACTGTGATGCCGAGCTGCCCGGGTTGCTGGCCACCTTGGGCATGATTCATGGCGAAGGGCTGTTGCTCGAACGTGATGTGCCGCCGGGCTTGCTGCTGCCGTGGGACCGCGAGGACGTGCTGGAGCTGCTCGGCAACCTGCTGGACAACGCCTGCAAGTGGGCGGACAGCGAGGTGCGGCTGGGTATCGTGTCTACTGCCGACGGGTACCGGTTATGGGTCGACGACGATGGCCCAGGCATTCCTGAAAGCCAGCGCTTGCAGGTGCTGGAGCGGGGGTCGCGGCTGGATGAGCAGGTCGAGGGGCACGGCCTGGGGTTGGGTATCGTGCGCGATATCGTCGATGCCTGGGGCGGCCGCCTGGCCTTGCTGGAAAGCCCGCTGGGCGGTTTGCGGGTGAGCATGGAACTGCCGCGCAAGGCGCGTTGATTCGGCAAGCGTGCGTATCAGCACTGCAAAAAAATTGCAGTGCAGCCGCATTTATTTGAATTGGCCCAAACCTACCGCCTACCGGCACAATCCCCCTCACGAAACCCTGCGGTTTCCATCTCTCCACGGACGGAGCCCCCTAAGGGCCCAGGCCAATCCGGCTGGGCTTTCTTTTTAATCAAAAAAACACGAACACGATCATTCCAATGTCTGCCTTGCGTTCCGAAAGTCGTCTGCAGCGGCTGTTGCCGGCGCCCCTGAATATCCCCCCCAAACAATGGTTGCGTGCTGGCCTCGGCGCACTGCTTGGCCTGTTCCTCGCCGGTTGGTTGACCAGCATGGTCTATGGCCCCGGCATTGCCCTGCACCTGCTGGGTCCGCTGGCGGCATCGGCGGTGCTGGTGTTCGCCGTGCATTCCGGGCCGCTGGCTCAGCCGTGGCCGGTATTGGGCAGCTATGCCCTGGCCGGCGCTGTGGGCCTGGCCATGCGCGAGGGCTTCGGCCCGCAGCTGTGGGTCGCCGCCGCGGCGCTGGGCATTTCGATCCTGGTGATGTGCCTGTTGCGCTGCCTGCATCCGCCGGGTGGCGGCGTGGCGGTGAGCGCTGTGCTGGCCGACTCGGGGCTCACGGCGCTGGGCGACCACCTGCTTGAGCCAGTGCTGCTCAACGCGTTGATCCTGGTGGCGGTGGCAGTCGTGTACAACCGCCTGACCGGTGTGCGTTACCCCAAGGGCGCGGCGCCGCGCAAAGACCTGCATCACACCCATGACCCGTTGCCCAGCGAGCGGGTCGGGGTGAGTGGTGCAGACCTGGACCAGGCATTGGAAGAGATCGGCGAGTACGTGGACGTCACCCGCGACGAACTGGAGCGCATCATCCTGGCTACCGAGCAGCACGCCTTGCAGCGCAGCCTGGGTGGCATCACCGCAGCCTCGGTGATGTCCCGCGATGTGCAGTTCGCCGCGCCGGACACCACCCTGGAACAAGCCTGGAAGATGCTCACTAGCCATCACCTGAAAACCTTGCCAGTGCTGCAAGCGGGCAAGCTGGTGGGCATCGTCAGCCTCAGCGACCTGGTTGGCCCGGCCATGCAGCGTGGCCAGTTCAGCTGGCGGCAGCTGTTCGGGCGCAAGGCAGTGCGCATGGAGCAGGTGATGAGCCGGCGTGTGGTCAGTGTCGGCAGCCAGCATCCGCTGGAGCGCTTGCTGCCGCTGCTGTGCGAACAAGGCCTGCACTGCCTGCCGGTACTCGATGGCGAGCAGCTGGTTGGCGTGATCACCCAGACCGACCTGATTGCCGGCCTCAAGCGCCAGTTGCTCAGCGATGCCGGGCGCGTTTCAGATCAGCGGGTCCCAGCGTTGTGACCAATCGCTGGCGCCGGCAGCCACCTGCCGGCGCAGCACCGCGAAGGCTTGTTGCAAGGCCTCGCTGTCACGCTCGCGCGGGTACACCATGAACGTCGGGTAGGTGAACTCCGGCGCTTGCGGTACCCGCTCGAACACGCCGTTGTCCAGGTACGCCTGCACAACGCGGGTACGGAAATAACCGCTGCCGCCCTGGTCGAGGATGAACTGCAAGGCCAGCGGCCCGAGGTTGAAACTGAGCGCCGGGCGCGCGCAGTCGGGCAGGGCAGCATCGTGCTGGCGGCGGAACGCCTCGCCCCAGTCGATGTAGATATACGGTTCGGGCTGATCGACCCGGCGTATGCGGATCAACTTCTCTTCCATCAACTGCTCCACCTGCAGGCCCGGGCCGTAGGTTGGCTGGTACACCAGCGCGGCGTCCAGCAGGCCCATCTGCACCTTGCGCAGCAGCGATTCACCGTCGCTCACCTCGCTGCGGATGGCGTGGCTGGGTAGCTCGCGGTGCAGGGCGCTGACCCAGTCGAGCAGCATCGGGTTGCCCAGGCTTACCTCGGCGCCCACGTGCAGCACCTGCTGGCAGCCTTGAGGCAGCGGCAGGTCGCGGCGCGCCGCCTCCCATGTTTGTACCAGCTGGTTGGCATAGCTGACGAAGGCTTCACCGTCGCTGGTCAGGCTGGCGCCGTTGCGGCTGCGCACGAACAGCTGGCAGCCGAGCTGTTGCTCGAGGCGTTGCACGCGAGCGGTGATGGCCGTCTGCGACACGAACAGGCGCTCTGCGGCGGCGACCAGGCTGCCGCAACGCACGATTTCCAGAAAGGTTCGGGCCTGCTCGATATCCATGGGCTGCTCTGTGGCTTGAAGGGGCGCCTATTCTACGGCCTTTGCACTGTTATGGGGCGGCTGCGCGCTCCCTGCAAATGTGCATATGCGTTGTGACTTTAGTCCCATGGCGGGCCCGGCGTGGCGGTCCATACTCAGTATTCGCCCTTCAATAACAACAAGTACCGGGTTGCCATCAACATGACTTACCAGCACAGCTACGCCCACTCCATTGCCGACCCTGCCGCCTTCTGGGCCGAGCAGGCCGATCACCTGGCCTGGTACCGCAAACCTTCCCTGACCCTGCAGGAAAACCCCGACGGCACCCACCAATGGTTTGCCGATGGCCGCCTGAACAGTTGCTACCTGGCCCTTGATCGGCAGATCGAGCTGGGCCGTGGCGAGCAGGCGGCTTTGCTCTACGACTCGCCGGTAACCGGCGTGCAGCAGGCGTTCACCTTTTACCAGCTGCGGGACGAAGTGGCGCGCCTGGCCGGCCTGCTGCGCCAATTGGGGGTAGGCAAAGGGGATGGGGTAATCATCTACATGCCGATGGTGCCCCAGGCCGCCATGGCCATGCTTGCCTGTGCGCGAATCGGTGCGGTGCACTCGGTGGTGTTTGGCGGTTTCGCTGCCAATGAACTGGCCCTGCGTATCGACGATGCGCGGCCAGCGCTGCTGCTGACGGCATCCTGTGGCCTGGAGTTCGACCGGGTGATCGAGTACAAGCCGCTGGTCGATCGCGCCCTGCAACTGGCTCGCCACCAGCCGCGGCATGTGTTGGTGCTGCAGCGGCCCCAGGCCCGCGCCCCGTTGCAGCCCGGCCGCGACCTCGACTGGCAGGAGGCGCTGGCGGGTGCCGAGCCGGTGCCCCCCGTGGAGCTGGCTGCCGCTGACCCGCTGTACATCATGTATACCTCCGGCACCACGGGCAAACCCAAGGGTATCGTCCGTGAAAACGGTGGCAACGCGGTGGCGCTCTGTTATGCCATGCGCCACATCTATGGCATGCAGGCCGGCGATGTGTGGTGGGGTATATCTGATGTCGGCTGGGTGGTGGGCCATTCGTTGATCGTCTACGGGCCGTTGATGAGCGGCTGCACCACGGTGTTCTATGAAGGCAAACCGATCCGCACGCCGGATGCTTCGGCCTACTGGCGAGTGGTTGGACAATACAAGGTCAACGCGTTGTTCTGCGCACCGACCGCCATGCGCGCCATCCGCAAGGAAGACCCGGACGGCGAACTGATCCGTAACCATGACCTCAGCTCGTTGCGCCAGTTGTTCCTGGCCGGGGAGAAACTCGACTCCAGCACCCATGAATGGCTGGAGCGGGTCACTGGCAAACCGGTACACGACCACTGGTGGCAGACCGAAACCGGCTGGCCGGTCACCGCGCCTTGCGTGGGCCTGGACGGCAGCGCGGCGCGGCCGGGGTCGAGCAACCGTGCGGTGCCGGGTTACCACGTGCGCGTGCTGGATGACGACGGGCACTTGCTGGGCCCGAACCACCAAGGCGCCATTGTCATCGCACTGCCGCTGCCGCCCGGGTGCAGCCAGACCTTGTGGGGCGACCACGAACGTTACCTGCAAGCGTATCTGCGCACCTACCCCGGTTACTACCATACGGGCGATGGCGGCTACCTGGATGACGAAGGTTTCGTCTACATCATGGGCCGTACCGATGATGTGATAAACGTGTCGGGTCATCGCCTGTCCACGGGCGAGATGGAGGACCTGGTGGCGCGCCACCCTGCAGTGGCCGAGTGCGCGGTAATTGGTGTGCATGACGAGATCAAGGGGCAGGTGCCGCTGGCGCTGGTGGTGCTCAAGGATGGTGAGGGCATCAGCGAGGGGCAGCTGCTGGTCGAACTGGTGGGCAGGGTGCGCGAGGAGATAGGTGCGCTGGCGTGTTTCAACCGTGTGCGGTTGGTGAAGCGCCTGCCCAAAACCCGTTCCGGGAAGATCTTGCGCGCGGTGCTGCGCAAGATCGCCGATGGGCAGGCGTATATGCCGCCATCGACGCTGGATGATCCGGCGGTGCTGGGGGAGATCGAGGCGGTGCTGGCGGATTTGCCTCGGGCGGGTTGATGGGTGGCCTTGCTGGCCTCTTCGCGGGCAAGCCCGCTCCTACAGGGGCGGCGCAGCCTTTGCGGGGCGGGCTCGCCCGCGATGGGGCTTGTTCAGCCAGCGGAGCTGTCAGGCCCAACCTGATGCAACTGCCCCAAGCGGCTACGCGTACGCATCAGGTCGGCAATCGCCCCACCCAGGCTGTCCTCCAGCGGCCGACGCCCGATCACCGTCACCTGCCGGTCCTGGTCATACAGCACATCCACCAGGTTGACGAAGCGCTGCTGCGCCGCCAGTGAGCATTCCGACAGGTCATCCAGCCCATCGATGATCCATGCGTCGTACTGCCCGGCAAGCACCAGGTAGTCAATAACCGCGGTGGGCTGTTCGCACAGGTCGTCGAACGCGAACATCACCTGCCGGCCGTCACTGCTCAGCGCACGCACGTTGCGTTTGTTCACTTCCAGCATGATCGGCTGAGGGTTCGGCACATTCAGCGCCTGGCGCTGCGCCGCATCGCCCGGCCAGGCATAGTGCCCCTGGGTAAACCGCTGGTGCTCACGGTTGGCCGGCAAACTGCGAAAATCCGTGTCACCACCCACCTCTAGCACCTCCATGCGCCCCTCGATCAGGCGAATCACCGGCAGGAAGCGTTCGTGGTACAGCGGGTTGGGCAGCAGCCCCGCTGGCGCGTAGTTGGAGGTCACCAGCAGGAAGATGCCGCGTGCGAACAAGGCGTTGAACAGGCGGGTGAGCAGCATGGCATCACCGATGTCATGCACATGGAACTCATCGAAGCACAGCACCTGGCAGTCGCCCAGCAGCTCATCCAGGGTCGAGCCCAACGCATCGTCCAGCAGCCGGTGGCGGTGCATGCCCTGGTGCAGGCGGGCGAAGAAATCATGAAAGTGCAGGCGGCGTTTGGCGTCGACGGGTACGGCCTGGAAAAAACCGTCGAGCAGCCAGCTTTTGCCGCGGCCCACCGAGCCGTACAGGTACAGGCTGCGCGGCTCGCCACCTGGCAAACGCGCAAGCTGCTCGGCCATGCTGTGAATGACCCGCCGCTGGCCATCGCTGAGCTGATAGCCGCGGCTGCGTGCTTTATCTTCAAACCACGCAAGCAGTTCACTCTGGGCGGGTGAAGCGGTGCGCAGGCGTTGGCCGAGCTGGCGTAGCGGTGAAGGGATCCAGGCAGACAAAAGCGAAGCTCCTCGGGCGAAGGAATGGCAGGCTGCAGCTTGCCCGAGCTCTGCGGGTTTGACTAATGGAAAAAATGCAGCGTATCTATCGCCTGGCCAGATACGTCATGCCTTGCGCTCCAGCTGGCGCTCGATCATGTATTTGACGGTCAGGCGGCGTTCCTTGAGTTGGCGCAGGTCGTCATCCTGGAAGTTGCCCGCCGAAATCGATTCGGCAGCCAGCACTTGGTTGTCGATGTCGATGTACTCGTCGAGCAGGCGGTCGAGGGTCTTGTCCTGCTGGCGCCGCTGCTGGACGATTTCGCGGGGGTAGTGCAGGTCCTGGTAAAGGTCGTGGGAAACAGGCATGGCGTCCTCCTTGGTCAATGCAGATTGCTTATCTGATTGGAAGGGCGGAATGCGATTGTGTTAAAGCGAAGCGGCGGAAAACCGACGGGTGGTCGCCCAGCACTACGCTTTACCGCCTCCAAACACTAACTTGCTGTTTTAAAGCATTTTTTTGCTTCAGGGGGTTCACAGGTCGAAAGATTGTTGTTAAAGTGCCGCGCATTCCAAGACAACAACCCAGTTGTCACTCAGTTGGAATGGTCAGAGCAGCTAACGCTGCATCCGATACAGGGGCGTCGCCAAGCGGTAAGGCAGCAGGTTTTGATCCTGCCATGCGTTGGTTCGAATCCAGCCGCCCCTGCCATTTTTCAAATACGTATTTCAACCCGGTGCAGATTATCTCGGCGCTGGGTTTTGTCGTTTCCGTCGTTTGCGCTGGCCGCTTCGCGAATCAACCCGCTCTCATTGAACCAACGCTAACTTACTGATTTGGCGGGGATCCTGTAGGGGCGGCGCTCCCACAGGGCCAGCGTCGCCCTCAAGCGCAGCGCTGTCCCTGTAGGAGCGGGTTTACCCGCGAAGGGCCGGTGAGGGCAACATCAATTACCTGGGATTACCTGGCGACCCTTAACAGCTCATCCAGCACCCGCGCCAGCTCTTCAGCCTGCACCGGCTTCTGCATCACAAGGCTGTCGGGCAACTCCAGCCCCTGCAACTCCGCATACCCGGTCAAGAACACCACCGGCAATAGCGGATGCCGTTCGCGTGCTGCGTGGGCCAACTGGGCGCCGTTGAATTCGGGCATGGCAAAGTCGGTCAGCAACAGGTCGATCTCTTCGTCCAGCAAGGCCAGCGCCTGTTCGCCGTTGTGCGCCTGGCGCACCTGGTAACCGTACTGGCGCAGCACATCGCCGAGCATGTCGCGCACCAGGTGGTCGTCATCCACCAGCAGCACCGTACGGTCGCGGCCGCTGTCGCTGGCCGACTGCAAGGCAGCCGGTATCACAGGTTCAGCCGCCACCTCGTGCTTCACCGCCGGCAGGTAAACGGCCACCTGGGTGCCATGCCCCGGCTCGGTATCGATACGCACGCCGCCACCGGACTGCTTGGCAAAGCCGAACACCTGGGCCAACCCCAGCCCCGAGCCTTTGCCGATGTCCTTGGTGGTGAAGAACGGTTCGAACACCTTGGCCACCACTTCCTCGCTCATGCCGCAGCCGGTGTCGCGGATGCTCAGCATCACGTACTCGCCCGGTTCGGGGTCTTCCGGGCGTTGCGGGCGTGCGTCGATCCGCGTGTTGCGGGTCGCGAGGGTCAGTTGGCCACCTTCGGGCATGGCGTCACGCGCATTGATCGCCAGGTTGAGGATGATCATTTCGGTCTGGGTCGGGTCGGTCAGCGCTTGCCACAGGCTGTGGTCCAGGTCCAGGCGGACCGACACGTTGCCGCCCAGGGTGCGGCGCAGCAATTCCTCCAGGCCGCTCAACGTGCGGTTGAGGTTGAGCGGCACCGGCTCCAGGCGCTGACGGCGAGAAAAGGCCAACAGTTGCGACGTCAGTTTTGCGCCCCGCTCACCGGCTTCGCGAATGTGCGTAAGGCGCGTGCGGGCTTTGGCCAGGTCATTCTTGCCCAGGTCCCGCTCAAGAAAGCTGGCGCCGGTGAGGATGACCGTGAGCAGGTTGTTGAAGTCGTGGGCGACGCCGGCCGTCAGCTGCCCGACCGCTTCCAGCCGCTGCATCTGCTGCAGTGCCGCCTCGATGCGCTCGCGCTCGGTGATCTGCTCGCGCAGGCGGTGGTTGGCTTCGGCCAGGCCCAGGGACGCTTCGCGCTCGCTGGTAATGTCGCGCGCGACCACATAAAGCAGCGTGTCTTCCGGCACCACCACCCAGGACAGCCAGCGCAGCTGGCCACCGGCATGCTGGATGCGGCCGACGAAGCGGGCACTGGTGCGGCCATGGGCGAGGGCGGCCAGCTCGGTCAGCAGCGACTCCTGGTCGGCTTCGGGCAGCAGGTGCAACAGCGAGGTCTGGCTCAGGCGCTCCCGCGAAAAACCCAGGCTGGCTTCCCAGGCAGGGTTCAAGGCCACCGGGGTCAGGTCCTTGTTGAGCACCGCCAGCAAGTCCTGGGACAGCTCCCAGGCGCGGTCACGCTCGCGGGTGCGGCGCTCGACCCGTTCGCCGAGCATTTCGTTGAGCTGCTTGAGTGCCTGGGTGGCCAGGCGTTGCGTGTGGATGTCCTGCAGCACGCCAGAAAAGCGCGTGCACTGGCCATCGACAAACTGGCTCTGGCCGCTGCTGAGCAGCCAGCGCGGTTCCATGCCATTGGGCTGGGCGATGCGGAACTCGACCCGGTACAAGCCGTCGCTGTCCGGGCGCATGGCGTGTTGCACCGCCTCGCGCACCCGCGGCACGTCGTCGGGGTAAATGCCGGCGTAGAACACATCCAGGGTCATTTCGGTGTCGACCGGCAGGCCGAACAGGGTTTTGCAGCGGTCGTCCCAGACCAGCAGATCCTCATGCGGCCGGAAGTCCCAGGTGCCCATGCCGGCGGCATCGATGGCAATGCGTGCGCGTGCCTCGACATCCGCCAGCGCTTCCTCGGCACGGCGCCTGCGCTGGCGCTCGTGTACTTCAGTGAGCGCCCGGCGCACGGCCTTGGGCAGCAGGGGCAGGTTTTTCTTCAGCACATAGTCGGTGGCACCCAGGCGGATCATCTCCACCGCATGCTCTTCACCGTAGATGCCGGACAGGTAGATGAACGGCGTGTCGGGCGCCAGGCGCTGGGCGATGGCCAGCACTTCGGTGCCGGACGAGCCGGGCAGCACGCAGTCGCAGAGGATCAGGTCATAGCTGGTTTCGCGCAGGGCGTGCTCGGCGGCGATGTGGTCGAACACCAGCCGCGATTGCACCAGCAACCCGCTGCGCTCAAGGCTCAGCAGGGTCAGCTCGGCGTCCATCGAGCTGTCTTCGACCATCAGTAGTTTGAGCGGCGTTGGCTGCATCTTCGCGGCGGGCCTCAGTTGCTGCCACGCCGGTTCAGGCGCAGGGAGCCGGGTGGGGGTTCGTTGAGCACCGCCCAGAATATGCCAAGGTCGGAGATCGCCGCGACGAACTCCTTGAACTCCACGGGCTTGACCACGTAGGCGTTGACCCCCAGCTCATAGGCGCGCAGCAGGTCGGGCTCCTCGCGCGAGGAGGTCAGCATCACCGTCGGGATGCTCCGTAGCTCGGCCGTGGTGCGTACTTCCTTGAGCACTTCCAGGCCATCGACCTTGGGCAGCTTCAGGTCCAGCAGCAAGACCGCTGGGTTGCCGTCGTCGCGGCCGGCATAGGCATTGCGGCGCAGCAGGTAGTCGAGGGCGTCGGCGCCGTCGCGCAAAACGATGACCTCATTGGCCAACTGGCTGCGTTCCAGGGCCAGGAGGGTAAGCTCCAGGTCCCTGGGGTTGTCTTCGACCAGCAGGATAGGTTTGAGCATGATCTTTCGGGTGCCTCAGGTGTTCTCTGGATGACGGGGTAGGGTGAAATGGAAACTGGCGCCTTGGTCGACCTGGCCTTCGGCCCACACCCGGCCGTCGTGGCGCTCGATGATCCGGCGCACGCTGGCCAGGCCGATCCCGGTGCCCTCGAAGTCTTCCATGCGGTGCAGACGCTGGAACACGCCAAACAGCTTGTTGGCGTAGGCCATGTCGAAACCGACACCATTATCGCGAATATAGACCTCGGTTTCATCGGCGTGTTGCCGCGCGCCGATCTCGATGCGCGCCGGCTCACGGCCACGGGTGTATTTGATGGCGTTGGCCACCAGGTTGTGCAGCGCCAGGTTGATGAAGGCCGGGTCGGCGATCACCTTGGGCAGCGGCGCGACCTCCCAGACGATCTCGCGGCCCTCATAGTCCGGTGCCAGCTCCTGGCGGATGGCCTCGACCAGGGCATTGAGGTCGACATCCGACAGGCGCAGCGCCGAACGGCCCATCTGCGAGAAGTTGAGCAGGTTTTCCACCAGGCTACCGGCGAACTGCGCGGCTTCGGAGATGTGCGTGAGGAAGCGCCGGCCCCGTTCGCTCAGGCCTTGGCCTTCGATTTCACCGAGCAGTTCGGTGTAGCCGGCGATATGCCGCAACGGCGCGCGCAGGTCGTGGGACACGCTGTAGGAAAACGCTTCGAGCTCCTTGTTCGAGCGGCGCAGTTCGTTGGCCAGTTGCGCCAGCTCTTCGGCCTTGCGCAGTACGATACCGAGCACGGCAGTGCGTAGCTCCACCACACCCTCGAGGGTTAGCGGATCCCAGGGTTCGCAGTAGCCGCTGAGCTGTTCCTGCCAATGCTCGAAGCTGTGCCGCGGGTTGAGCGCGCCCTGCGGGCTGAGCTGCTTTTCGGGGCGGCCGGCCCAGTTGACCGTGCGCACCTGCTCGGGGCGGAACCACAGCAGGTAGTGGGAATGGATCTGCGAAATGGCCACCGCCAGCACGCCACCGGCATGCTCGGCCAGTTCCGGCAACTCGTCGATGTCCCGGCACACATTGTCGCTATGGAACACCGTTTCGCCATCGCGCTGGCCCAGCCAGTGCACCAGGGCGTTTACCTGGGCTTCAGGGGGCGTCTGGCCGAACAGGTCACAACGCTCGGCGGAAATCACCGCCGCGCCGCTGGCCCCGGCGAACGCCAACAGTACCTCGGGCAACGCCCGCAGGCCGTCGCTGACGCTGTCATGGTCAGCCATGGAGGAGATCATCCGCACGATGTGCTGGCGCAGGTCGAGCAGTTTTCGCGTATTGGCATGGGACTCGCGCGACTCGATCTGCAACGACAACACGCTGGCCAGCAGCTCGCAGGCGGTGCGGGTGCGCAGGTCGACCGGGCGGGGCTGTTGGTGGTGGCACGAGACCAGCCCCCACAGCTGGCCATCGACCACGATCGACAGTGACATCGAGGCCAGGGTGCCCATGTTGCGCATGTACTGCAGGTGCACCGGCGAAACACTGCGCAATGCGGCGAACGTCATGTCCAGCGGCTTGCCGGTGCGCGGGTTGGCGGCCGGTACCAGCGGTGAGGGCTGGTAGTCGGCATCCTCGATCACGCGGATGCGGTTTACCCGGTACAGCTCGCGGGCCTGGCGGGGGATGTCGGACGCAGGGAAGCACAGGCCGAGATACTGTGGGTAGCCGTCGTCAGCCACTTCGGCCAGCACCTCGCCGTTGCCTTCGGCATCGAAGCGGTAGGCTTTGACCCGGCCAAAGCCGGTGATGCGCTTGATCTGCAGGACGGTCTGCTGCAGCAGCTCTTGTAGGTTGCTCGCGTTGTTCAGGCTGCTGACGAAGCCGCGCACCAGCGGGTAGTAGTCACCCTGGTCGTTGATGCCAGCGGCCTGGCGCAAGGGTTCGAACTCGGCGATCAGCACCTGGTCATGGCGGTGGGCGAGCAGGCGCAGCTTGCCGGTATCGAGCGCGCCATGGCGCAGGCCTACATCGCCGATGTGGAACGGGAACACATCGTCGTTGGGCAGGCGCTCAAGGTGGGTACGCAGGTCGAAATTCTCGCTGACCACGTCGGCGAAGGCACAACCCACCAGCGCCTGGGCGGGCACGCCCAGCCAGCGCTCGACATTTTCGCTGGCCTGGAGGATGCGCATGTCCTGGTCGTCGAGCACCAGCATGAAACCGTGGGGCTGGATGCTGCCGGGTACCTGGATCGGTTCCTGGGCACAGCGTTCCACGGCTTCGGCGAGTGCGATGTCTGCGGTCGTCAATGAATACGCTCCTGTCATGTTCGTCCATGCATGGCGCGCATGCGTGTGATGCCGACCGGTTGGTCGCTGTGCACCGTACCAGAATGCGCACGGCTTTGCCGGCCTATGGCCATTGGAGGCATTGAACGTGCGTGGGTTCGGTGTGCTTGAGAAAAATCTTGAGGGTTGTTGCTTCAGCCCGTTAAGCCTTTGTTATTACTCCCAAAGAATGGCGCCTGGCGAGCACGCCTGCGCCCCCGGCTGCTACGCTCAAAATCAGAACACATGTAACAAGGAACGTGAAGTGACGGAACGCTTTCTGGCCGGGCTGTTGGGCCTGTGGTTGAGCGGCAGTTTGTTGAGCAGCAGTGCCGTAGCGGCGGACTTCCTCGTCGAGGTGCGGGTCCAGGTGCAGCGGGGCTGCATGCTGATCAATCAGCAGCGCGATGCGGGCGCACAGGCCCTGGGTCGTATCGACCTGGGCGCTGCCGCACGTCTGGATGGCCCTGGCGCCCCGCTGAGTGGCGTGCTGCTGAACCAGCGCCCGCCACGGCTGGAATGCAACCCCGACACGCACTACCAGGTGCGCGTTGATGGCGGCCAGCACGGCGGCGCCGGTGAGCTGCGCTTTCTGGCCAGTGAAGACACCCAGGCCCGGCCCATTCCTTACCGCCTGTACCGCGACGCCGCCTGGCGCGAGCCGGTGGCCGTGGGCGAACCGCACGCCGCACGCGTGCCCGACAGCGGCACGGTCGAACTCCCGCTCTACGCCCGCATCGACAAGCTGGCCTGGGTACCGCGTGCGGGCCAGTACGCCGACCTGCTCAAAGTCACGGTCACCTGGTAGCGAGGCCACCATGCACAAGGACGTCACGCCATGAACCGCACTTCGATCCTGCTGCTCAGCCTTGGCCCTCTGCTGTTGCCTGCTGGCACCGCCCATGGCACCACGACCGGCTTCATCCAGGCGCGCCTGGTAATCAGCGCTGCCTGCCAGATCAGCAGCGGCGACCAGCCGCCCGCGACCCTCGGTAACCCCGGGTTGATGGACTTTGGCGAGCGCGGCCCGAACTGGGACCAGCCGCTGCGCAGCCGAGTGGACGAAGCGGGCGGCGAGGGCAGTTTGCAGATCAGCTGCACGCCACAGGTCAGGGCCTTCAACGTGCGCATCAATGGCGGCCTCAATGGCAACGACGGTGTGCGCAGGCTGAGCAACGGCCGCGAACTGATCCCTTACCAACTGGCGGTCGACCCGGGCGGCAACAGCCGTTACGGCATCGGCCAGGCCCGCGCCTTCACCATCAGCAGTACCGAGCAAGTCCCGATTCCGATTTACGGCGTGGTGGTGGCGCAGCCGCGCGCACTGCCGGCCGGGCTGTACCGCGACACCCTGAGAGTGACCCTGGACTGGTAAACAACGCAAGGAGACTCCGATGCGAACGAACCTCACCCACTGCATCCTCGCTGGCCTTGGCCTGGCGTTGGCATCCCACGCCCAGGCCGCCACGGTGACCGGGACCATCAGCTCGACCCTGACGCTGATATCGGCCTGCCAGGTCAATGGCACCACAGGTACCTCGGGGCTGAACTTCGGTACCCTCAGTTTCGGCACCCAGGAGGCGCTGTTCACCACGGCCAACGGCCAGGTGCTGGGCGGTGGCGGCGGCGCCATGAGCATCCTCTGCTCGGCCGGCACGGTGCCAGCGATCCGCGTGCGCGCGGGCGCCCATGATGGCGCATCGAGCGGTGGCACCCGGGCGCTGGCCGACGGCGCCGGCAACTTCGTACCGTACGACTTCTATACCGACACCGGGCGTACCCAACTGCTGGCCATCGACGGCACCATCACCCTGCCGACCAGCACCGGCGTGGCCCAGACCGTCAACCTCTACGGCCAGGCACGCGGCAAGGCCGGCCTGCCGGCCGGGGTCTACACCGACACGGTGGCTGTCGAGCTGTCGTTCTGAGCCGCGGCCATGCGCCGTTGGCTTGGCGGCTGTGTCACGGGGGTTGGGCTGTTGCTGGCAACGCCAGGGAACGCCGCGACCAGCAGCACGTTCCAGGTTTCGGCGACGATCACCGCAGGTTGCTTGGTGGTGGGCGGTGTCACCAGCTATGGCGTGCTCAATTACGGCACGCAATCGGCGCTGTCGACCGGCATTCTCAGTACCTCGTTGGGGGGTACCACCGTGACCTTCCAATGCACGCCGGGGGTCAGCCTGAGCATGAGCCTGGACGGCGGGCAGAACGCCGCCAGCGGCACGCGCTACCTCAAACGCAGCGGCGGCACCCAGGTGCTGGCCTATCAGCTTTATCAGGATGCGGGCTACAGCCAGAGCCTGGGCATCGGCCAGAGCGCGGTGGTGAGCTACAGCGACCCAACCGCGATCAAGCTGCCCGTCTATGGGCGTACCCAACTGACCGGGACGCTTCCCGCAGGCACCTATACCGATGTAGTGCAAGTGACGGTGACCTGGTGAGACAACCGGGCCCCAGACATTAGACCAAGGAGAGCGGCATGCGGGCAGGCGCGAAGTGGGCGCAGGGTTTGATCGGGTTATTGCTGCTGGCGAGCTTGCCAGCGGGGGCGGCGACTTCAGTGCTTATCTGGCCGATCGATCCGGTACTGGAAGCGGACCAGAAGGCCGGTGCGCTGTGGCTGGAAAACCGCGGCACGGCCCCGGCCAGCCTGCAGGTGCGGGTGTTCGCCTGGCGCCAGGGTAATTATGAAGAACAATTCCAGGCGCAGCGCGAGATCATCGGCAGCCCGCCGGTGGCCACCATCGCCCCGGGGCAGAAGCAATTGATCCGCCTGACCCGCACCGGCAGCTCGCCGGCCGGCCAGGAGCAAGCCTACCGCATCATCATCGACGAAATCCCTTCGCCACTGCCAACGGACAACGCCAACCAGGGCGCCACGGCGGCGATTCGCCTGCAGATGCGTTATTCGGTGCCGCTGTTCGTCTACGGCGAAGGCCTGTGGGGCAAGCCGGACCCGGAAGGCAAACGCAGCGCCAGTGGCGTCGGCAAGCCGCAGTTGAGCTGGCGGCCGGTGACGGTGCAGGGCAAACCCTATGTCGAATTGCGCAACACCGGCCCGGTGCACGCGCGCCTCACGGACGTGGTGGTGCAGCAGGGTAGCCAGGCCAAACCCTTGGCCGAAGGCCTGCTCGGCTATGTGCTGCCCGGCGCCAGCATGCGCTGGCCAGCGCCGGTGGTACCCAACAGCAGTGGCGTACTGAAAGGGAGGGTGAACGGCCAGGAGGCTGCCGAAGCGATCCGCCAGGGGCAATGAGCCCGAAACTGATTGATGTTCTGGGGCCAGGGAGGACCCGGCAATGGTCGGAATCCGTGTGTGAAATGGCTGTCGCGGGCAACGCGCCGCTGGTACCTGGGGTTGGCCGTATTGGGCCCCAGCCTGGCTGTGGCCGACGACCTGCCGCCGCCGCCCACCGAAGCCGCCGCCACCGCCGATGCGACGCTGTACCTCGACCTGTTGGTGAACCAGGTGCCCAGGGCTGAACTGGTGCCCGTCCAGCAACGGGCTGGCCGGCTGTTCCTCGACAGTGAAGTGCTGCGTGCGGCCGGCATCGCGCTGCCGGGTGCGCCGGAAGGTGAAGTGGCGCTGGACGGCGTGGCGGGCCTGCACACCGACTACGATAGCCAGAACCAGCGGCTGCTGCTGCAAGTACCGCCCGCGTGGCTGCCGGACCAGCAGGTAGGCGACCGCAACCTGTACCCGGCCAGCGATGCGCGCAGCAGTTTCGGCGCGCTGTTCAACTATGACCTGTACCTGAACGACACCGACGACGGCGGCACCTACCTGGCCGCCTGGAACGAGCTGCGCCTGTTCGACAGCTGGGGTACCTTCGCCACCACCGGCCAGTGGCGCCAGTCGTTCAACGGCGCGGTAACCGACGACAGCCGCCAGGGCTTCCTGCGTTATGACACCACCTGGCGCTTCACCGACGAGCAGCGCTTGCTGACCTACGAGGCCGGCGACTTCGTTACCGGTGCCTTGCCCTGGACCAGCTCGGTGCGTGTCGGCGGCCTGCAGCTGTCGCGGGATTTTGCCGCGCGCCCGGACCTGGTCACCTATCCCTTGCCGGCGTTCGCTGGCGAGGCGGCCGTGCCCACCTCGCTGGACCTGTTCATCAACGGCTACAAGTCCAGCACCACCGAGTTGCAACCTGGGCCTTACACGCTGACCAACGTGCCGTTCATCAACGGTGCGGGCGAGGCGGTGGTGGTGACCACCGACGCCCTGGGTCGGCAGGTGTCCACCACGTTGCCGTTCTATGTCACCAGCAGCCTGCTGCAAAAAGGTCTTTCTGACTTCACGGTGGCTGCCGGCAGCCTGCGCCGCGACTATGCCGTGCGCGATTTCAGCTACGGCCCCGGCGTGGCTTCGGCCAGCCTGCGCCATGGCGTCAGTGACTTCTTCACCCTGGAAAGCCACGTCGAAACCGCCGAGTCGCTGGTTCTCGGCGGCCTGGGCGGCAACATGCGTCTGGGCAATTTCGGTGTGCTCAACGCGGCCTTGGCGCAGAGCCAGTTCGACGGTGAAAAAGGCCATCAGGTCGCCCTCGGCTACCAGTACAACAGCCAGCGTATGGGCTTCAGTTACCAGCGCCTGCAACGCCATGGCGATTATGCCGACCTGAGCCGGGTAGACAGCCCCGACATGCAACTGAGCCAGCGCAGCGAGCAGGTCACCCTGAGCCTCAACCTTGACCGCTTCGGCAGCCTGGGTGCGGGTTACTTCGATGTACGGGCCGGTGACGGCACGCGCACACGGCTGATCAACCTGAGCTGGAGCAAGCCGCTGTGGGGCAACAGCAGCCTCTACCTGTCGGCCAACCGTGAGGTCGGCGACAGCCAGTGGGCGGTGCAGGCGCAATGGGTGATCCCCATCGACTTCAGCGGCACCCTGGCCCTGAGCATGGAGCGCAGCAAGGAAGGCGAAGACCTGCAGCGGGTCAACTACAGCCGTGCAGTGCCGGTGGGCGGCGGCGTGGGTTACAACCTGGGCTATGCCACCGGTGGCGACCGCGACGCCTACCGCCAGGCCGATGTCACCTGGCGCCTGCAGTCGGTACAGCTGCAGGCTGGCGTCTACGGCAACAGCGGCGAGATGACCCGCTGGGCCGACGCCAGCGGCTCGCTGGTGTGGATGGATGCCGGGGTGTTCGCCGCCAACCGCATCGATGATGCCTTCGTGGTGGTCAGCACCAATGGTTACGCCGATGTGCCGGTGCGCTACGAGAACCAGGAGATCGGCCGCACCGACAAAGGCGGCCATTTGCTGGTGCCGTACAGCAGTGGCTACTACCGCGGCAAATACGAAATCGACCCCATGGACCTGCCGCCCGACGTGCTCGCGCCCAATGTGGAGCAGCGGGTTGCGGTGCGCCGTGGCAGCGGCTACTTGCTGGAATTCCCACTCAAGCGTGTGCTGGCCGCGAGCCTCGAACTGGTGGACGGCAACCAGCAGCCGCTCAAGCTGGGCAGCACGGTCATCCACCAGCAAAGCGGGAGCCAGGCGGTGGTGGGCTGGGATGGGTTGGTGTACCTGGAGAACCTGTCGCCGCACAACCGCCTGCAGGTGCAGCTGGAAGGAGGAGGGCAGTGCCAGGTCGAATTCGATTTGCCGCAGGTGGAGGGCTCGATCCCCTTGATCGGCCCGCTGGTGTGCCGATGAACAGGGCGCGATGTCGCCTGTTGCTGGCCACGCTGCTGCTGCCGGCAAGCTCGGCCTGGGCATTGTGCTCGTCGCCGGCGACCGCGCCTGCAGCGTTCGGCACCGTCAACTCGACGCTGGTGCGCAACGCCGTGCAAAATGCCTCGACGACCAATGCCGGGCTGCAATGCACGGGCTCGCTGTTGTCACTGCTGGTAAACAGCGATCACTTCTACCTCACCATTACGTCTGCGGGAACCGGGCTGCGGGGGCCGACCGGGGATGTCATCCCGTATACGATCTACGCCAATAACACCACTAGCTACCCCATCGCCCGTGGCACGCAGTTCGACTTCGCCCGCAACGGTCTGATCGACGCGTTGGGGCTGCTCAATGGCAACTCGCCCAAAACCGTGCCGCTGTATCTGAAGACGGTGGTTGGCGCCAATGTCGCGGCGGGTGTGTACACCGAGACGCTGAACCTCGCCTGGGTGTGGGATTACTGTTCGGGCATCGGCCTGGGCAATATCTGCCTGGGGCGTGACAGAGGCTCAGGAAACCAGACCCTCACGGTGACCCTGACCGTCAGCAACGATTGCCAGATCACCACGCCCAACATCAACTTTGGCAGTGCCCCGGTGGTGGCGGGCTTTGGTACGGTGAGCCAGGGTATCAGCTTGTCGTGCACCAAGGGCAGCAGCTATACGGTGGGGCTGGATGACGGCCAGAATGCGGCTGGCGGGCGCCGGCGGATGAAATCTGCGGCCAACAACTACCTGGCTTATGACATCTTCAAGAGCGCAGGTGCCGTGCGCTGGGGTTCGCTGACGAGTGCGAGAAGGTCGAGCAGTGATGCCGATGTGAACCCAGGCGTGGGCACCGGGACCGGCAGCCAGGTATTCAACTACAACGCCAAGGTCTATACCGACCAGGCCACACCGCCGGCCACGACTTACACCGACAACGTGATTCTCGATGTGCAGTTTTGACTGTGTGCGCCTGGGCCGGCCCTTCGCGGGCAAGCCCCCTCCTACAGCCAGCACGGCGGTGAACCTGTAGGAGCGGGCTTGCCCGCGAGAGGCAGGAACTGTCAGCGCAGATCGTCAACCATCTTCAGCAAGGTTTCCAGCACCGCCCCCGCCAACGCCTTCGACCGCTCACCCGACCAGCCGGTCGCCGGGTTGGGCGCATCATCGTGGTCCTTGAACGGCATTTCCAGGGTCAGCGACAAGCAGTCATACGCCATCCCCACCGCATTGCACGCCAGCGTGGTGTTGGCCTGCCCCGGCTCATCACGTGTGTAGCCATACTTCGTCTGGAAGTCCGGCGTAACGCTGCACAACGTACTGCGGAACTGCTCCTCCAGCTTGGCCAGCCGCGGCGTATAGCCAGGGTTGCCTTCGCAGGCCGCCGTGAACACATGCGGGATTTCCTCATCCCCATGCACGTCGATAAACGCGTCCACCCCATATTGCTTCATCTGCGCCTGGGCAAAGAACACCTCAGGGCTCAGCTCGACACTGGCATCCTGCCAGGCTCGGTTGAGGTCCTTGCCCTTGAAGTTGGTGCGCAGGTGGCCAAGGAATGCGCCATCGGGGTTCATGTTGGGGATCAGGTACAAGTCGGCTTTGGCCAGCAGTTGCTTGACGACGTCATCGTTCGCTTGCAGCCGATCGATCACACCCTCCATGAACCACTCGGCCATATGCTCGCCCGGGTGCTGCTGGGCAATCAGCCACAGCTTGCGCTTGCCCGCGCCACCGTTGCCGGCGCGCAGCAGGGGGATGTCGCGGCCTTGCACGCTGCGGCCATGGGCCAACAGCTCTACCCCTTCGATTTGCTGGGCACGTTCGATCAACTGGTTGTGGCGCGCGCGTGGGTAGGGCTCGAAGTAGGCGAACCAGATCTGCTCCTGCTCGGCCTTCACTTCAAAGGCCAGTGCCTTGCCGTCGAACTGGCTGGGCACGCGGAACCAGGTGTGCTGGTCGTAGGAGGCCACGGCGTTATAGCCGGCCCAAGCGTTCTTGTAGGAGGACTCGCTGGCGTTGTCCAGGCTGAAGCGATGAACCTGACCGGGGGTGAGGCCGCTGACCTTGAAGTGGAACCACTGGAAGTGGCCGCTGTGAGTGTCCGGGCGGATGGCCAGGTGGACCTGCGCCGGGTTGCTGGCATCCAGTACCTGGATGTTGCCGGAATCAAAAGCGCAGTCGATCTGCAGGGGGGACAGCGTCACGGTCATTGGCGAGGCTCCTTGGGCTTTGTTGTGGGGGTACTGTACACCCCTTGATGGCCTGGAAGAACGTTCTTGTGCGGGGGCTTGCTCTTTGGTTGCGTGGTAAGGCCTCGCAAGTTGAGCGCAACTATATTATGTGGGAAGAATCGTTAAATGTAATAGTTGTTAAGAGAATTCCTACGCGTAGCTTTGACTTTTCCTTCGATAGTTCTGCTTGTGTCTCTTGTCAAATAATCTACGATGAGGTCGCAAAAGTACGGATCATTTCAAGGGTTGGGATGAAAAAAATAATAATTGTATCTCGTAAGCTAGAAGGTACAACGCGGCTGGAATGCTGCTGTGGCTAAGCCTTGTGACTCGTTCGGGCATAATCTTGTCGTGTTGCTTATGATGATCAGTTTGCTCGGGGTCTTTCCTTTAGATGTCATCCTGCCTTCCTTTCCTGACCTTGCAGCAAGTTTTGATGTCAGCCTCAAGACCATCGCTTTCTCGGTCAGTATCTTTGCTATAGGCGTAGCCATCTCGCAGGCAATCATTGGTCCGCTGTCGGATGTGGTCGGTAGGAAGCCATTGTTGATTGGAGGGCTTGCGGTTTCGGTAATAGGCTCGCTCGGTTGCCTGTTTTCCAAGGGTTACGAAGGCTTCATGATTTTTCGTCTGATCCAAGCCGTTGGGTGCGGCAGCTTCGTCTTGAGTCAGGTATTGGTGCAAGATGGTTACCCTGAAAAGCAGCAACATGTATTACGTATTGTAAAGCTTACGCTGAGTGGCTTGCTTATTTCGTTATCACCCTTGGTGGGGGCTGTGTTGCAGCACTATCTAGGGTGGGAGGGAAGCTTTCACATCTTCAGTATCTTGGCGGTGGTTGTACTTCTCTGTCCCTTTTAGTGCTACCTGACAAGCCCGTGCAGCCCGTGCGGGGTGGCATGCTGGTTAATCTCGAGAAGCTGTTGGCTGATCGAGGGCGTCGGTATTCACGGCGAGCAGCTTGGCTGGGGTGTGGCTGTTGTATTTTTTGAAGAGCAACGAGCGATCAGGGGGAGGCGCTTAGATGCCTGTCTTGCCTTTTGCGGTGATGCGCAAATCGAGCGCCGCCCGCGCGGCGCATCGCGGCTAAAGCCGCTCCTACATTTGTTGCAACGTGCCATGGCCTGATAGGCCATAGTTGTCAGCCTTGTGAGCATGACGCGATGTTTCGGCTGGCGCGGCCGGCGCTGTCTTCAACCATGCGCCAAGGCGAAAAACCATGGCCTGACTGGCATGGCCATGTTGCAACAAATGTGTAGGAGCGGCTTTAGCCGCGATGCGCCGCGCGGGCGGCGCTCGATCTAATAGACCCTGAGGACCTTGCGGCAGGCCTACGCCCAATAACCCATCAGCAACAGCGCAGCAACACCCAACCCAACCGCAATCGAGCACCCACCCAGCGAAAGCGCCGCGCGCCCTTGGCGGTACCAGCCATCCTGGCCCAGCTCGCGTGCCGGTGCCAGCAGGCTGCGCCAGCGCAGCTCGGTGTCATGGAAGGCTTGCAGGTGGGCCGGGTCGGCATCGAGCCAGCGGCGGAAATCGATGCGCTCACAGGCGGTTGCGTCGGGGCTTTGCAGCCGCACATACCACTGGCCAGCAATACTGGCCAAGGGATCGCCAGCGGGGCTTGCCGTTTGCAGGGCCTGGTTCATATTGCGCTCGATGCTCAATAAAGGCAGGCCGAGGCGGCTGGCAATAGTGGCGAAGTCCAGTTGGTCAAGGCGGTTGAGCAGGAATACTTGCTGAACACGGCGAGGCAGGCGTTTGAGCCCATGCAGCAAGGCATCCTCGGCTGCATTGCCGGTTGAAGGCTTAGGGTGCTCAAGGGGCAGCAGCAGGCGGCTCATGGTCAGCTCCTTGCTCGAGAGGGGAGGAAATGGGGGCATCGTCCGTGATGCGAAACCAGAGTAGGCGAAACGAGATTGATTCTCAAGTGCTGATTCCGCAAAGTTTTGTAATGAGCATTCACGCCCTGACACACTTTTGCTATCATCGCCGCCATCAACGATCTTCATTAGCCTGAAGAGCCAAAAAAAAGACCCGGCAAAAAGCCGGGTCAAAAACCGTGATTAGCCTGATGAGGAGATAATCTGAGAGCGACCTAAGCTCCAGGTTATCCAGCAGATCTCGCGATCAGCTGAGTGCAATAATAATCGTTATCATTTGCCAGTCAAATGATTTTTCTCTCGTTCGGTAAAAAACTTTTACCGGTGCGCTTCCTTGTCCCGGCATTCGGGGCCTCGGCCGTTCCAGGCCATCACGTCTCTCCCTAACGTTTTGTGCTTACAGCCCGGCCTGTGCGGCGCCCTTGTGCTCCAGCAGAGCCCTGGCCATGTCCATCATGTGCATCAACGCAAAGGTCAGTTCGCGTTGGCTGCCTTCCTGATGGCTGGCCGTTTCGTGGGCGGTGGCGGCGGCGCAGCGGAGCAGGGCGATGGCGTGCTCCTGGGCCTGTTCGCAGGTGACACCTTCGTGCAGGGTCCATATCCGGTTGTGCCCGCTGGGGCGGTTGGGGTTGGGGTTGAGGTAATAGTCGAGGGCGCGGCGGGCCGCTTCGCTGTCGAGTTCTGTTTCGTCGTTTTTCGGTGGTTTCATCCTGATACCTGCGCATGCCAATAGGGAAAAGGTCCTGGTTGATATTAATACCTGATGTATTTATGTGCTTGGAAAGAAATAATACTGAATGTTTATTGAGCGCAAGAAGGCAGTCCGTATCGTGCCAGCGATGAATATGGATAAATGGATTGCCCTCGTCCGTGACCGGATGGAGGAGCTCGATATCTCCCAGGAGCAGCTCGCCGAACGCGTTGGGGTTTCCCAGGGCAGCGTGGGCCATTGGGTGAACAAGCGGCGTCAGCCCAAGGTCGATTCGATGAACCGGGTGTTCGTCGAGCTGGGCATGCCGCACTATCATGTCAGCCTTCAATTGCGCGTGCTCGGCCAGCTGGGTGAGGACAGCGCCCGCTACGAGGTGGACGGCGCAGACGATGCGGTTGACCTGATGCAATACATCGTGTGTTTTCGTTACCCGGTGCTCGGCTGGGACCAGTTGGGTGCCAGCGAAGCAACGGAGCCGGCCGTTTACGAGCAGACCGAATACCTGGCGCAAGGCAAGGCGTTCTGGCTGACCGTGGAAAACGATGCCATGAGCACGGCCAGCGGCCGTAGCGTGCCACAGGGGATGCGCATTCTGGTTGACCCAGGGCTGGACGCAGAGCCTGGGCGGCTGGTGATTGCGCGCCAGCCTGGCAAGTCGGCGATTCTGCGTGAGCTGGCCGAGGAGGGCGGGGAGCGCTACCTGAAGGCGCTCAATAGCAGCTACCCGGCGTTGGTGTGTGAAGACGGGTGTGAGTTTCTGGGGGTGGTCGTGCGGGTGCACGGCACCTTCTAGATTGCCGGGGGCTGCTGTGCAGCCCATTCGCCGGCAAGCCGGCTCCCACAGGGATTGTGAGCGCCTCAAGCTTTTGTTCCAGGCCGTTGCCGCCAAATTCAAGGGCGGCGATCTACCTGTGGGAGCCGGCTTGCCGGCGAAAGGGCCGCAAAGCGGCCCCGGTTCACGTCATTCGGCCAATTCGACCAGTACCGTCCCTTCGCTGACCATGTCCCCTTCCTGGCAGAACAACGCCTTCACCGTCCCGCCATGGGGCGCGCGTATGCTGTGTTCCATCTTCATGGCTTCGAGCACCACCAGCGCGGCACCGGCTTCCACCACCTGGCCCGGCTCGACCAGCACGCGCACGATGCTGCCGTTCATCGGGGCACCCAGGCCGCCCTGGTGGCTGTGGCCGGCCTCGGCTTCGGCGATCGGGTCGAACGCCTCGATGGCGTGCATTTCGCCGTCCCAGCGCAGAAACAGCGTGCCACCCCGGCGTACCGCCAGGTAACGCCGGCGCACGCCACCATCGTCATGGCCCAGGCGGTCGCCGTCCAGCTGCCAGTTCGAGGCGGCGTAGTGCTCCAGGGCAACCGGCTGGCTTTCACCACCACTGCGCAAGTGCAGGCTGCTGCGCGCCGGCAGGCCCAAGCGCAAGCCAGAGCGCTGGGCCCATGGCGAGCGGCTGTCGTCGTCACGCTGCTGCGCGGCCTGGCCCTGTAACCAGGCCTCACCTGCGGCTTGCCAGAAGCCTGCGGGCAACGGTTGCGGCGCCGGCAGCAGTACCTCCTGGTGACGCGGGATAAAGCCTGTGTCCAGCTCGGCTGCTGCGAAGGCCGGGTGGGCGAGAATGCGCCGCAGGAAGGCGATATTGGTCTTCAGGCCGCCGATGGCGAATTCGTCGAGCATCGCCAGCAAGCGCAGGCGCGCCTGTTCGCGGTTTTCGCCCCAGGCGATCAGCTTGCCGAGCATCGGGTCGTAGAACGGCGACACCTCGTCACCTTCGCTGACCCCGCTGTCCACTCGGCGGCCGTCGCCGGGCGCCGACTCGCGGTACAGCGCCAGGGTGCCCGTGGCCGGCAGAAATTCGTTGGCCGGGTCTTCGGCATACAGGCGCACCTCGATGGCATGGCCGATCAGCGGCACCTGCGCCTGGCTGATCGGCAGTGGCTCGCCGCAGGCCACCCGAATCTGCCAGGCCACGAGGTCCAGGCCGGTAATGGCTTCGGTGACCGGGTGCTCCACCTGCAGGCGGGTGTTCATCTCCATGAAGAAGAACTCGCCGCGGGCGTCGAGTAAAAATTCCACGGTGCCGGCGCCGACATAGCCGATGGCCTGGGCGGCGCGCACTGCCGCCTGGCCCATGGCCTGGCGTTGTTCGGCTGAAAGCCCGGGCGCAGGTGCTTCCTCCACCACCTTTTGATGCCGACGCTGGATCGAGCAGTCACGTTCGTTGAGGTACAGGCAGTTGCCGTGCTGGTCGGCGAACACCTGGATTTCCACGTGACGTGGCTTGAGCACGTATTTTTCCACCAGCATGCGCGCATCGCCGAACGACGACTGCGCCTCGCGCTGGGCCGAGGCGAGGGCGTCGGCCAGCTGGCTTTCGTCCTCGACCACTTTCATGCCCTTGCCACCGCCACCGGCGCTGGCCTTGAGCAGCACCGGGTAGCCAATGCGCTCGGCGGCGCCGCGGAAGGTTTCCAGGTCCTGGGCGTCGCCGTGGTAACCCGGCACCAGCGGTACGCCGGCGGCTTCCATCAGCGCCTTGGCTGCCGATTTGCTACCCATGGCGTCGATGGCGCTGGCCGGTGGCCCGAGGAAGATCAGGCCGGCGTCCTCGATGGCGCGGGCAAAGCCTGCGTTTTCGGAAAGAAAGCCATAACCCGGGTGGATGGCCTGGGCGCCGCTGGCCTTGGCGGCGGCGAGCAGTTTGTCGACCACCAGGTAACTGTCGGCGGCCTTGCTGCCGCCCAGGTCGACACGAATGTCCGCTTCACGGCTGTGGCGCGCATCACGGTCGGTGGCGCTGTGCACGGCTACGGTGGTCAGGCCCATGGCTTTGGCTGTACGCATCACCCGGCAGGCGATTTCACCGCGGTTGGCGACCAGCAGGGTGGTCAGTGTGGGGCGGCTCATGGGCGCGGCTCCTTCTTGTGTACGGTTTGCCAGGCGGGTTGGCGCTTTTCAAGGAAGGCGCGCAGGCCCTCCTGGCCTTCGGCGCTGACGCGAATGCGGGCGATGGTGTTTTCGCAGTAGCGGCGCAATGCCGGGCTGAGCTCACCGTCGTCGACTTCGCGCAGCAGGTCTTTGGTGGCGCG
Organism: Pseudomonas sp. LFS044; assembly: GCF_047978245.1. Taxonomy (NCBI): domain Bacteria; kingdom Pseudomonadati; phylum Pseudomonadota; class Gammaproteobacteria; order Pseudomonadales; family Pseudomonadaceae; genus Pseudomonas; species Pseudomonas sp. LFS044. Next base: position 41,631 of record NZ_JBFPFX010000002.1, on the reverse strand, counting down.
CAGCGCTTGCGGGCTGTTCTGCAGCAGGTTGTCGACCCAGGCCTGAACCTGCGCCTCCAGTTCGGCGGCCGGGTACACCTCGGCCAGCAACCCCAGTTCACGGGCACGTACGCCGCTGAAGCGCTCTGCTGTGAGGGCGTAGCGGCGCGCGGCCCGCTCACCTATGGCCTTGACCACGAACGGGCTGATCACCGCCGGGGCCAGGCCAATGCGAACCTCCGACAGGCACAGCTGTGCGTCCTCGGCGCCGATGGCCATGTCGCAGCAGCTGATCAGCCCCAGCGCGCCGCCAAAGGCCGCACCTTGCACCACGGCCAGGGTCGGCGCCTTGAGCCGGTGCAGGGCGTACATCAGCTCGCCCAGCTCTCGGGCGTCGTCCAGGTTGGTGTTGAAGTCCAGCTGCGCCGATTGCTGCATCCAGGCCAGGTCGGCGCCGGCACTGAAATGCCGGCCACGGCCGCGCAGCAGCAGAAACCGCAGGCTCGCGTCGTCGGCCAGTTGATCGAGGGCGACGATCAGCTCGCGGATCATCAGGGCGTTAAAGGCGTTGTTCTTGTCCTCGCGGCTCAGCCACAGGGTGGCGAAGCCGCGCGGGTCGCGGGTCACTTCTAGGGTGCTGAAATCGCTCATGGTCACATCCGGAAAATGCCGAAGCGGCTCTGTTCGATCGGCGCGTTCAACGCGGCGGACAACGCCAGGCCCAGCACGTCACGGGTTTGCGCCGGGTCGATGACACCGTCGTCCCACAGCCGGGCACTGGAGTAATAAGGGTGGCCCTGGCGCTCGTACTGGTCGAGGATCGGCTGCTTGAGCCGCGCTTCATCCTCGGCGCTGAAGGCCTGGCCGCTGCGTTCGCTCTGCTCGCGCTTGACCTGCGCCAGCACCCCGGCCGCCTGTTCGGCACCCATCACGCCAATCCGCGCGTTGGGCCACATCCACAAGAAGCGTGGGTCGTAAGCGCGGCCGCACATGCCGTAGTTGCCGGCACCGAAGCTGCCGCCGATGATCACCGTGAATTTCGGCACCTGGGCGCACGCCACGGCGGTGACCAGCTTGGCGCCGTGCTTGGCGATGCCGCCTTCTTCGTACTTTTTGCCGACCATGAAGCCGGTGATGTTCTGCAGGAACAGCAGCGGGATGCCACGCTGGCAGGCCAGTTCGATGAAGTGCGCGCCTTTTTGCGCGGCTTCGGCGAAGAGGATGCCGTTGTTGGCCAGGATCGCCACCGGGTAGCCGTGCAGGTGAGCGAAGCCGCACACCAGCGTGGTACCGAACAGCGCCTTGAACTCATCGAACACCGAGCCGTCGACCAGGCGCGCGATCACCTCGCGTACATCGAAGGGTTGCTTGGCGTCGGCCGGCACCACGCCGTACAACTCCTCGGCGCCATACAGCGGCGCCACCGGGGCCTGGCACTGCAGCTTGCCGAGCTTGTGCCAGTTGAGGTTGGCCACACTGCGCCGGGCCAGGGCCAGGGCATGCTCGTCGTTGTCGGCATAATGGTCGGCCACGCCGCTGGTGCGGCAGTGCACATCGGCGCCGCCGAGGTCTTCGGCGCTCACCACCTCACCGGTGGCGGCTTTCACCAGCGGTGGGCCGGCCAGGAAGATGGTCGCCTGCTGGCGCACCATGATCGCTTCGTCGGCCATGGCTGGCACATAGGCGCCCCCTGCAGTGCACGACCCCATGACCACGGCGATCTGCGGAATGCCCAGCGCGCTCATGTTGGCCTGGTTGAAGAAGATCCGCCCGAAGTGCTCGCGGTCGGGGAACACTTCGTCCTGGCGTGGCAGGTTGGCGCCGCCGGAGTCCACCAGGTAAATGCACGGCAGGCGGTTCTGCAGGGCGATGGTCTGCGCGCGCAGGTGTTTCTTCACCGTCAGCGGGTAGTACGAGCCGCCTTTGACCGTGGCGTCGTTGGCCACGATCATGCATTCCACGCCTTCGACGCGGCCGATGCCAGCAATCACCCCAGCAGCAGGCACGTCTTCGCCGTACACCTCGTGGGCGGCCAGCTGGCCGATTTCGAGGAAGGGTGAGCCAGGGTCGAGCAGGCGGTCGATGCGTTCACGCGGCAGCAGTTTGCCGCGCGAGGTGTGCCGCTCCTGGGCCTTCGGCCCGCCGCCCTGCGCAATGTGGCCGAGCAGGCCGCGCAGGGCCTGGACCTGTTCGAGCATGGCCGCGCTGTTGCCGGCGAACTCAGCCGAACGCGGGTTGATCTGGGTGTGCAAGGTAGCCATGTGCGCCCGTCCCTTGTGCTCAGCGGGTTTCGTTGAACAGTTCGCGGCCAATCAGCATCCGGCGGATTTCGCTGGTGCCGGCGCCGATTTCGTACAGCTTGGCGTCGCGCAGCAGGCGGCCAGCCGGGAACTCGTTGATGTAGCCGTTGCCGCCGAGAATCTGGATCGCTTCCAGGGCCATTTGCGTGGCGCGTTCGGCGGTGTACAGGATCACCCCGGCGGCGTCCTTGCGGGTGGTCTCGCCACGGTCGCAGGCCTGTGCCACGGCGTACAGGTAGGCACGGCTGGCGTTGAGCTGGGTGTACATGTCGGCGATCTTGCCCTGGATCAGCTGGAACTCGCCGATGCTCTGGCCGAACTGCTTGCGGTCGTGAATGTACGGTACGACCAGGTCCATGCAGCTTTGCATGATGCCGGTGGGGCCGCCGGAGAGCACCACGCGCTCGTAGTCCAGGCCGCTCATCAGCACGCGCACGCCACCGTTGAGTTGGCCGAGGATGTTTTCTTCCGGCACTTCGACGTCATCGAAGAACAGCTCGCAGGTGTTGGAGCCACGCATGCCCAGCTTGTCGAACTTGTTGCTGCGGCTGAAGCCTTTCCAGTCGCGCTCGACGATGAATGCGCTGATGCCGTGCGCGGCCTTTTCCAGGTCGGTCTTGGCGTAGATCACGTAGGTGTTGGCGTCGGGGCCGTTGGTGATCCAGGTCTTGCTGCCGTTGAGCACGTAGCGGTCGCCGCGCTTTTCGGCGCGCAGCTTCATCGACACCACGTCGGAGCCGGCATTGGGCTCGCTCATGGCCAGGGCGCCGATGTGCTCGCCGCTGATCAGCTTGGGCAGGTATTTGAGCTTCTGCGCGTGGCTACCGTTGCGGTTGATCTGGTTGACGCACAGGTTGGAATGCGCGCCGTAGGAGAGGGCTACCGACGCCGAAGCGCGGCTGATCTCTTCCATCGACACCACGTGGGCCAGGTAGCCCAGGCCCGCACCGCCGTATTCTTCCGGCACGGTGATACCCAGCAGGCCCATGTCGCCAAACTTGCGCCACATGTCGGCGGGGAACAGGTTGTCATGGTCGATCTGCGCGGCGCGCGGCGCCAGTTCGGCGGCGACGAAGGTGCGCACCTGGTCACGGAGCATGTCAATGGTTTCGCCCAGGGCGAAGTTCAGGGAGGGGTAATGCATGTGGGCACCTTCTTGTTCTTGAAATTGGCTAACACCGTAGCTCAAAGGCTCACCACCCACCCCTGTGGGAGCGGGGTCGAGCGCCAAGAGCGGTATCGTTTTCACCTTTACGTTAACGTAAGCCTGTCCTGAATCGCTGTCAATCACCTCATCACCTTTACGTAAACGTAAATCTGCGCCAGAGTATTCCCGCCTGCTTCAGTCGTGCCCAGAACAACCACAAGAAGGGACACCCATGAGTCAACCGAGCTATACCCGCGGTCGCCAGGACCAAGCCTTGCTGACCCAGACCATCGGCCAGGCCTTCGATGCCACGGTGGCCCGCTGTGCCAATGGCGAGGCGCTGGTGTCGCGCCACCAGGGCCTGCGCTACAGCTGGCGGCAGTTGGCCGAACAGGTCGAAGTGCATGCCCGCGCGCTTATGGCCCTGGGCGTGAACACCGGCGACCGTGTCGGCATCTGGTCGCCCAACTGCGCCCAGTGGTGCATTTTGCAGCTGGCCAGTGCCAAGGTCGGCGCCATCCTGGTCAACATCAACCCGGCCTATCGCGTGGGTGAGCTGGAATACGTGTTGCGTCAGTCAGGGTGCCGCTGGCTGGTGTGCGCCGATGCCTTCAAGACATCTGACTACCACGCCATGATCCAGGAACTGGTGTCAGAATTGGCCTGCGCTACGCCAGGTGAACTGGTTAGTGAGCGCCTGCCGGACTTGCGCGGCGTGATCAGCCTGGCCGCCAACCCGCCTGCCGGCTTCCTGCCCTGGCACGCATTGGCCGAGCGGGCAGGGCAGATCTCGACCGATGCCTGCACTGCCCGCCAGCAAAGCCTGCAATTCGACCAGCCGGTGAACATCCAGTACACCTCCGGCACCACCGGGGCGCCCAAGGGAGCCACGCTCAGCCACTACAACATTCTCAATAATGGCTTCATGGTCGGCGAAAGCCTGGGCCTGACCGCACATGACCGCATGGTGATCCCGGTGCCGCTGTACCACTGCTTCGGCATGGTCATGGCCAACCTCGGCTGCATCACCCACGCCAGCACCATGATCTACCCCAACGACGCCTTCGACGCCGAGCTCACCCTGCGCGCCGTGGCCGAGGAGCGAGCCAGCATCCTGTACGGCGTGCCGACCATGTTCATCGCAATGCTCGACCACCCGGCCCGCCAAGGCATGGACCTGTCGACCCTGCGCAGCGGCATCATGGCCGGTGCCACCTGCCCGATCGAGGTGATGCGCCGGGTCATCGACCAGATGCACATGGCTGAAGTACAGATCGCCTATGGCATGACCGAAACCAGCCCGGTGTCGCTGCAGACCGGCCCGGACGACGACCTGGAGCTGCGCGTGACCACCGTTGGCCGCACCCAGCCGCAGCTGGAAAACAAACTGGTGGACGCGGACGGCTGCATCGTCGCGCGCGGTGAGATTGGCGAGCTTTGCACCCGCGGCTACAGCGTTATGCTCGGTTATTGGGACAACCCCCAAGCCACGGCAGACGCCATCGACCCGGCCGGGTGGATGCACTCGGGCGACCTGGCGGTGATGGACGAGCACGGCCATGTGCGCATCGTCGGGCGCAACAAGGACATGATCATTCGCGGTGGGGAGAACATCTACCCGCGTGAACTGGAGGAATTCTTCTACACGCATCCGGCTGTGGCCGATGCGCAGGTGATCGGGGTCCCGTGCAGCAAATATGGTGAGGAGGTGGTGGCCTGGATCAAGCTGCACCCGGGGCACAGCGCCACGGCCGATGAGCTGCACGGCTGGTGCAAGGCGCGCATCGCGCATTACAAAGTGCCGCGGCATTTTCGCTTCGTCGAGGAGTTCCCGATGACGGTGACCGGGAAGGTGCAGAAGTTCAGGATGAGGGAGATCAGTGTGGCGGAGCTGGCTATTGAAACGGTCGGTTGATGCATTGAATCTGCCGGCCCTTCGCGGGCAAGCCCGCTCCTACACGTACACCGTAGGCCTGTAGGAGCGGGCTTGCCCGCGAAGGGCCGTCAGCCTAACCAAACGATTCTGGTACTGGCAGAACTACCAGTTGCCTCGTCTATCCTTACACCTTCACCGGTGGCTCATCACTCGGCGGGTCACCCACCGTCGGCGGCACCGTCGGCTTGATCGGCAGCTCGTCCGGGTCTTCTTCCGGCACGGGCGGCGGCAGGCTGGGGTCGTCGATGTTGGGATCGGGGGTCTCCGGTGGAATGGGAATGTTCATGGCCTCACCTCGCGGGTTGGTAAATGAGAGAGTGGTGCAGGCTTTGATACGTGGCTGCGCCGTTCGCTCAATTTTTTTGAACCCCCCGTGCAGACGATGGCTCTGAACCCTTACCGCCAATGCCACCAGGGAGCCAGGACCGATGTCGCGTAACGAGCCCTTCGAAAGCGTACCGATGGCGAACGATCACCCCGACCAGGCCATCAGCCTGGCCCAGGCGCTGCTGGCGCCGCGCATCGTGATCGAAGACTGCAGCCCCGTGCTCGACGGCGGCACCTTCGCCGCCAAGGCCATCAGCGGCCAGCCGGTCGCGGTCAGCTGCAAGGTCTACAGCGACGGCCATGACCGCCTCGCCGTGATGCTCAATTGGCGCCAGGCCAACAGCCGGCGCTGGCATTGCGTGCCGATGCAGTCGCCCGGCAATGACCTGTGGCTGGCCGAATTCACCCCGACCGAGCTGGGCCCGCACCTGTTCAGCATCGAGGCCTGGATCGACCCGTTCGCCACCTACTGCCATGACCTGGAGCGCAAGTACCACGCGGGCGTGGAGGTGAAGCTGGAGCTGGAAGAAGGCCGCTTGCTCCTGGGCAAGGGCGCAGAACGTAGCGAAGGTGCCTTGCGCGAACAGATCGTGGGGTTGCAGGCGCAGCTGCCCGAGCTTTCCCAGGATGATCAGGTGGCATTGCTGCTCGGCCCTGAAGCAAGCCGGCTGATGAGCGAAGCTGAGCACCGCAGTTACCTTACCCGCAGCGTCGAATTCCCCCTCGACGTCGACCGCCCGGCCGCGCAGTTTGCCAGTTGGTACGAGCTGTTCCCGCGCTCGATCACTGACAGTGCCGAGCGACATGGCACCTTCAATGATGTGCACGCGCGCCTGCCGATGATCCGCGACATGGGCTTTGACGTGCTGTACTTCCCGCCCATCCACCCGATCGGCAAAAAGCACCGCAAGGGCCGTAACAATGCCTTGCAGGCCGAGCCCAACGACCCGGGCAGCCCCTATGCCATTGGCAGCCCCGAAGGCGGCCACGATGCCATTCACCCGGAACTGGGCACCCGTGAAGACTTCCGTCGCCTGGTGGCAGCCGCCGCTGAACACGGCCTGGAAATCGCCCTGGATTTCGCCATCCAGTGCTCTCAGGACCATCCTTGGCTGCAAGAGCACCCCGGCTGGTTCAGCTGGCGCCCCGACGGCACCATCCGCTATGCCGAGAACCCACCGAAAAAGTACCAGGACATCGTCAACGTCGATTTTTACGCCGCCGAGGCCGTGCCTTCGTTGTGGCTGGCCCTGCGCGATGTGGTGGTGGGCTGGGTCGAGGAGGGCGTGAAGACCTTCCGTGTCGACAACCCGCACACCAAGCCGCTGCCGTTCTGGCAATGGCTGATCGCCAATGTGCGCAGCCAGTACCCCGATGTGCTGTTCCTCGCCGAGGCGTTCACCAAGCCTGCGATGATGGCGCGCCTGGGCAAGGTCGGCTATGCGCAGAGCTACACCTACTTCACCTGGCGCAACACCAAAAAGGAGCTGCGCGAGTATTTCGAAGAACTCAACCAGCCGCCGTGGAGCCAGTGCTACCGCCCCAATTTCTTCGTCAATACGCCAGACATCAACCCGTTCTTCCTGCACACCTCGGGGCGCGCGGGCTTTCTGATCCGCGCCGCGTTGGCGACCATGGGTTCGGGGCTGTGGGGCATGTATTCGGGCTTTGAGCTTTGCGAGAGCGCGCCGTTGCCGGGCAAAGAGGAATACCTGGATTCGGAGAAATACCAAATCCGCCCGCGCGACTTCACCCAGCCCGGCAATATCATCGCCGAGATCGCCCAGCTCAACCGTATTCGCCGGCAGAACCGCGCCCTGCAAACGCATCTTGGGGTGGCATTCTTCAACTGCTGGAACGACAACATCCTGTACTTCGCCAAGCGCACCCCCGAGCGCGACAATTACATCCTGGTGGCGATCAGCCTCGACCCGCACAACGCCCAGGAGGCCAATTTCGAGCTGCCGCTGTGGGAGCTGGGCCTGGATGACGATGCCGATACCCTGGGCGAAGACTTGATGAACGGCCACCGCTGGACCTGGCACGGCAAGACCCAATGGATGCGCATCGAGCCCTGGCATCAGCCGTTTGGCATCTGGCGCATCGAGAAGGCCAGATAGCGGGCCGCTGCGCGCCCATTCGCGGGGCAAGCCCGCTCCCACAAGGCCAGCGCTGATCCTGTGGGAGCGGGCTTGCCCCGCGAATGGGGCGCACAGCGCCCCCAGCTAATCACACGGTGTTGCAGAATTGAAAGGAGTCACCCATGGCCAAGCGTTCACGCCCGGCAGCCTTCATCGACGACCCGCTGTGGTACAAGGACGCGGTGATTTACCAGCTGCACATCAAGTCGTTCTTCGATGCCAACAACGACGGCATCGGTGATTTCGCAGGCCTGATCAGCAAGCTCGACTACATCGCCGAACTGGGCGTCAACACCCTCTGGCTGCTGCCGTTCTACCCTTCGCCACGGCGCGACGACGGTTATGACATCGCCGAGTACAAAGCCGTGCACCCCGACTACGGCAGCATGGCCGATGCCCGGCGCTTCATCGCCGAAGCCCACAAGCGCGGCCTGCGGGTGATCACCGAACTGGTCATCAACCACACCTCCGACCAGCACCCGTGGTTCCAGCGTGCGCGCCTGGCCAAGCGCGGCAGCAAGGCCCGGGACTTCTATGTGTGGTCGGATGACGATCAGAAATACGACGGCACGCGGATCATCTTCCTCGATACCGAGAAGTCCAACTGGACCTGGGACCCGGTTGCCGGCCAGTACTTCTGGCATCGCTTCTACTCGCACCAGCCCGACCTCAATTTCGACAACCCTCAGGTACTCAAGGCCGTCATCGGGGTGATGCGCTTCTGGCTCGACCTGGGTGTCGACGGCTTGCGCCTGGATGCCATCCCCTATCTGATCGAGCGCGACGGCACCAACAACGAGAACCTCCCGGAAACCCACCGCGTGCTCAAGGCGATCCGCGCCGAGATCGATGCCAACTACCCCGACCGCATGTTGCTGGCCGAGGCCAATCAGTGGCCCGAGGACACCCGCCCGTACTTCGGCGAAGGCGACGGCGACGAGTGTCACATGGCCTTCCACTTCCCACTGATGCCGCGCATGTACATGGCCCTGGCCATGGAAGACCGCTTCCCGATCACCGACATCCTGCGCCAGACCCCGGAAATCCCTGCCAATTGCCAGTGGGCGATCTTCCTGCGCAACCACGATGAGCTGACCCTGGAAATGGTCACCGACCGCGAGCGCGACTACCTGTGGAACTACTACGCCGAGGACCGCCGTGCGCGTATCAACCTCGGCATCCGCCGCCGCCTGGCACCGCTGCTGCAGCGTGACCGGCGGCGTATCGAGCTGCTCACCAGCCTGCTGTTGTCGATGCCAGGCACGCCCACCCTGTACTACGGCGACGAACTGGGCATGGGCGACAATATTTACCTGGGTGACCGCGACGGTGTGCGCACCCCCATGCAGTGGTCGCCCGACCGCAACGGCGGCTTCTCCAAGGCCGACCCGCAGCGCCTGGTGCTGCCACCGATCATGGACCCGCTGTACGGCTACCAGACGGTCAACGTCGAGGCGCAGTCCCACGACCCGCATTCGCTGCTCAACTGGAACCGCCGCCTGCTGGCGGTGCGCAACCAGCAGAAGGCGTTCGGCCGCGGCACCTTGCGCACGCTGACGCCGAGCAACCGGCGCATCCTCGCGTACATCCGCGAATACACCGATGACGCTGGCAACAATGAAGTCATCCTGTGTGTTGCCAACGTTTCCCGCGCGGCCCAGGCGGCGGAACTGGAACTGTCGCAGTATGCCGACAAGGTGCCGGTCGAGATGCTCGGCGGCAGCGCCTTCCCACCCATCGGGCAGTTGCCGTTCCTGCTGACCTTGCCGCCCTATGCCTTCTACTGGTTCCTGCTGGCAGCGCACGACCGCATGCCCAGCTGGCACGTTCAACCTACCGAGGGGTTGCCGGAATTGACCACTTTAGTGCTGCGCAAACGTATGGAAGAGCTGCTTGAAGCTCCTTCCCGCGACATTCTGCAAGACGCGATCCTGCCGCAATACCTGCCCAAGCGCCGCTGGTTCGCCGGCAAGGAAGGGCCCATCGACCAGGTACGCCTGCGCTACGGCGTGCGCTTTGGCACGGCCACTACGCCCGTGCTGCTCAGCGAAATCGAGGTGCTTGGGGATGGCGTGGCCAACCAGTACCAGCTGCCGTTCGGGTTCCTCCCCGAAGAGCAGATCAACACCGCCTTGCCGCAGCAGCTGGCGCTGTCGCGGGTTCGCCGCGGCCGCCAGGTTGGCCTGATCACCGATGCCTTCGTGCTTGAGCCGTTCATTCGCGCCGTGTTGCGGGCCTGCCAGGAGGGCGTGCGATTGCCGTGCGGCAACGGCCAGGGCGAGTTGCGCTTCCAGTGCACCGATCAGCTCGCCGGCCTTGGGCTCGATGAGGACAGCGCAGTGCGCTACTTGAGCGCCGAGCAGTCCAACAGCTCAGTGGTGGTGGCTGATCGCGTGGTGCTCAAATTGATCCGCCGGGTCAACCCGGGTATTCACCCGGAACTGGAAATGAGCGCCTACCTGACCGCTGGCGGCTTTACCAACATATCGCCGTTGCTGGCCTGGGTCAGCCGTGTGGATGAAGCGGATGCCCCGCACCTGCTGATGATCGCCCAAGGCTACCTGAGCAACCAGGGCGATGCCTGGGCCTGGACCCAGAACACCCTGGAGCGGGCCATCCGCGACGAGATGGAGCCGGCCAGCAACGACCCTGAAGCGCACACCGACGCCCTGGCCGAGCTCAACGGTTTTGCCGCCTTGCTCGGGCAGCGCCTGGGCGAGATGCACCTGCTGCTGGCGGCGCCGAGCAAAGACCCTGCGTTCCAGCCACGGGCCAGCGATGGCGAAGACAGCGAGCGCTGGGCGCGCCAGATCAGTGCCGAGCTCAACCATGCCCTCGACCTGCTGGCCCAGCATCGGGACAGCCTGGACAGCGACAGCCAGGCCTTGGTTGACGACCTGCAGCAGCAACGCGACGGCCTGACCCAGCACATCGCCAACCTCGCCAGCCAGGCCCAGGGCGGCCTGCTGATGCGCGTGCACGGCGACCTGCACCTGGGCCAGGTGCTGGTGGTGCAGGGCGATGCCTACCTTATCGATTTCGAGGGCGAACCCTCACGGCCGCTGGACGAGCGACGCGCAAAACACAGCCCATACAAGGATGTCAGCGGCGTGTTGCGTTCCTTCGACTATGCTGCTGCGATGATCCTGCGCAGCGCCTCGGCGGTAGACCTTTCCGAGGCAGCACGGCAGGCTCGTCAGCGGGTCGCCCGGCAGTACCTGCACCAGTCGCGTCATGCCTTCGTCGAAGCCTACGGCCTGGCCACCGCCGCCATGCCCCACGCCTGGCAACAGGCCGAGGGCGAGCGCGCCGCACTGGAACTGTTCTGCCTGGAGAAGGCCGCCTACGAAATCACGTATGAAGCCGAAAACCGGCCGAGTTGGCTGGCCGTGCCTTTGCATGGCCTGCATGGATTGATCAGTACCTGGGGAGAGTCATAGATGAATGCAACTACGCGTGACAACGGTGGCCTTCGGCAGCGGGAGCTCGATGCCCTTGCCCGCGCCGAGCACGCCGATCCTTTTGCAGTACTGGGCCCCCACGGCGATGGTGCGGGTGGCTTCTGGGTTCGCGCCTTCTTGCCGGCTGCCCTGAATGCGCGTGTGCTCGCCCGGCAAGACGGGCGTGTGCTGGCCGAAATGGAACAGGGTAGCCTGCCGGGCCTGTTTACCGCGCACCTGGATGATGCACAGCCGTACCTGCTGCAGATCGGCTGGGCCGGTGGCGAGCAGGTCACCGAAGACCCTTACAGCTTCGGCCCGCAACTGGGCGACATGGACTTGCACCTGTTTGCCGAAGGCAACCATCGCGACCTGTCTGGGCGTTTTGGCGCGCAGCCAACCCAGGTTGATGGTGTCGATGGCGTGTGCTTCTCGGTGTGGGCGCCGAATGCGCGGCGGGTGTCGGTGGTGGGCGACTTCAACAACTGGGACGGTCGCCGCCACCCGATGCGCCTGCGCCACGGCGCCGGGGTGTGGGAGCTGTTCATCCCCCGCCTGGCTGTGGGGGAAACCTACAAGTACGAGGTGCTGGGCAAGGACGGCATCCTGCCACTGAAGGCCGACCCGCTGGCCCGCGCCACCGAGTTGCCGCCCAGCACGGCGTCGAAGGTAGCGGGTGCATTGGGCCATCAATGGCAAGACCATGACTGGATGGAGCACCGCGCACAGCGTCACGCCTACAGCGCACCCTTGTCGATCTACGAGCTGCACCCGGGCTCATGGCAGTGCGAGCTGGACGACCTGGGCGAAGTGTCGCGTTTCTACAACTGGCGTGAGCTGGCCGAGCGCGTTGTGCCTTACGTGCAGCAGCTCAACTTCACCCACATCGAGCTGCTGCCGATCATGGAGCACCCATTTGGCGGCTCCTGGGGTTACCAGCCGTTGTCGATGTTCGCGCCGACTTCACGCTATGGCACGCCGGAAGATTTCGCCGCGTTCATCGACGCCTGCCACCAGGGCGGCATCGGTGTGATCCTCGACTGGGTGCCAGCGCATTTCCCTACCGACGAACATGGCCTGGCACGCTTCGACGGCACGGCCCTGTACGAATACGACAACCCCCTGGAAGGCTTCCACCAGGACTGGAACACGCTGATCTACAACCTGGGCCGCAACGAGGTGCGCGGCTTCATGCTGGCCTCGGCGCTGCACTGGCTCAAGCACTTCCACATCGACGGCCTGCGCGTCGATGCCGTGGCTTCGATGCTGTACCGCGACTACTCGCGCAAGGCCGGCGAATGGGTGCCAAACCGCCACGGCGGGCGCGAGAACCTCGAGGCCATCGACTTCATCCGCCACCTCAACGGCGTGGCCGCGCACGAAGCACCGGGCGCGCTGATCATCGCCGAGGAATCCACGGCCTGGCCGGGCGTCAGCCAGCCGACCCAGCAGGGCGGCCTGGGCTTTGCCTACAAGTGGAACATGGGCTGGATGCACGACACCCTGCACTACATCCAGAACGACCCGGTGCACCGTGCGCACCACCACAACGAAATGAGCTTCGGCCTGATCTATGCGTATTCCGAGCATTTCATCCTGCCGATTTCCCACGATGAGGTGGTGCACGGCAAGCATTCGTTGATCGACAAGATGCCGGGTGACCGCTGGCAGAAGTTTGCCAACCTGCGCGCCTACCTGACGTTCATGTGGACGCACCCGGGCAAGAAATTGCTGTTCATGGGCTGCGAGTTCGGCCAGTGGCGTGAGTGGAACCATGATCACCAACTGGACTGGTACCTGCTGCAGTACCCCGAGCACCAAGGCGTGCAACGCCTGGTGGGCGACCTCAACCGCTTGTACCGCGACCTGCCGGCCCTGCACGAGCAAGACTGCCAGCCGCAGGGCTTCCAGTGGCTGATTGGCGATGATGCGCACAACAGCGTGTTTGCCTGGCTGCGCTGGAGCAGCAATGGCGAGCCGCTGCTGGTGGTGGCCAACTTCACGCCGGTGCCGCGTGAGGGGTATCGCATTGGTGTGCCGTTCGGTGAGCGTTGGCAGGAGTTGCTCAACAGTGATGCCGAGCTGTATGCCGGGTCGAACGTGGGCAACCTGGGTGCGGTGGAGAGTCATGACATTGCCAGCCATGGGCAACCGCTGTCGCTGGCTCTGAACCTGCCGCCGCTGGGGGTATTGGTGATGAAGCCGGCCTGATAAGTTGCCTGAACCGGCCCTATCGCGGGCAAGCCCGCTCCTACAGATACCCAGCTGCCCTCAGGCCCAATGGTTTACCTGTAGGAGCGGGCTTGCCCGCGATAGGGCCGTGCCTGTCTACCACCGCATCCGCACACCCAGGCTACCAATCAACCCATTCAAATCATTGTCATCCACATCACTGCTGTAATCGGCACTCACAAACAGCGCCACCGACGGCGTCACCCGCGCCACCAGGCCCAAGCCCAGTTCCACCGTGGTCGAATACCGCGAGCCGGAAATCTTGTCGACTTGGTCCAGCTTCACCTCGTCAGCGTTGCTGAAGTCATACCAGACGTTGGTCCGCACATAGGGCTCGATCGGCATCCCTCGCACTTCGTAGCGCCCGGACAACTTGGCACCGACCCGGCCGCTCCAGGTCGGCTGGCTGTCGAACGCCTGCAGCGTCTCTTCCTGCACCTGATTGCCGGGGAAGAACTGTTGGTTGATCAACTGGGCCTGCGGCTCGATCACCCAGCTGCCACCCAGGCGGATCGGGTAACCACCCTCCACCGAGAAGGTCATCGCGTGGCCGCTGTCGTCCAGCCGTTGGCCGCTCTCGCCACGGCCCAGCACATCGATGCGCGAACCCATGGCCACGGCATCCAGGTGCCAACCCTGCTCATGGGTCATGCTCCAGTACACCCCCAGGCTCTCGCCGCTGAGGTTGACGGCATTGCGCTGCTTGTCGCCGAGCAGCGGGCGGCTGCCGTTCAAGCTGCTTTGCAGGTTGTTATGGCCGACGAAGATGCCTGCGCGGTGCACATTGCCGCCGCCGGTTTCGCGCACGAACAGGTCAGGGCCGATCATCAGTTGCTGACTGGGCGCTTCGAGCTGGTCGGGTGCTTGTGCCCCAGGCCGGGCGGTACCTGGGAAAAATTGCATCCATTGGCTGGCCATCAAGTCGGGTGCGGCCTGGCCATGGCGATCGCCCATCTTGTCGCTGAACGCGGCCAGCGTGCCCAGGCTCACGCCGCTCGCGCTAACGGGGTCGAGCGACAGCTGCGGCATCGCCGGTTGCTGCAAGAACAGGGGCGAGCTGGGGTCATCCTGCAGTTCGAAGGCAAAGGTTTCCACCGGGGTTGCCAGAAGCATCGACGTGGAAACCGCGTAGAAAATACGGTCGAAGCGCAACGGATTCGAGGCTCTTTTCATGGCGGATCTCCTGTTTTTTTTTGTTGTACAGCCCAAGTAACTGGCCTGTCGTCACGAGCTGTACGGCAAAAACAGTGGGCGACCAGAACCGGCACGCCAGCTTTCGCAAGCGCGCACGAAGGCGCGGGCTAGAGGCCCGGCGCTACGTTTTACTGCTAGTGATAATGTTCAGCTAAGAGGAGGGAGGGGCTTGCGTCAAGAAAGCGTGAACGGACCGTTCATGGCGTGTCCCGTGAGCTATCTTGTTGATTACCTGTGCAATTGACTCAGGTATAGCGAGCTTCGCTATTTCCCCCGCGGTGGCTATGCCGAATCATTGCAAAGACGGGCCCCATCAGGCAGTGGCGAATGGTCGCAAAGGTGCGTCCAAGGTTGCATCAAAGGTGCGGCGCGAGCAGGCCGTAGTGGCGCACGAACGCTTCGTGCGGGTCGCGCGGCAAACCCAACGTGCGTTTGCCGCGCCGCTTCCAGTCTGTGAATTTACTGGCAAGGGTTACCGGTGAATTCCCGGATCACTCTTCCTCGCGCTGCAGCACCATCAACAGGAACGAACGCCCCTTGACCTCGAAGGTGGTATCGAACTGCAGATGCTGCCCTTTGCGCAGTTCAGGCCGGTCGGTATCCACCAGGCAGCTCCAGTAATCCCCCTCCGGCACCGCCGGCAACAGGAACGGCACCACATCGTGGTGGGCGTTGACGATCAGCAGCACCGTGGCCTCCGACCCCGGCCGTGCAATCCCGCTCACCTGCGCTCGCCCATCGATCAGCATGCCCAGGCAGCGCCCGTGCGGATCCTCCCACTGCTCCACGCTCATCTCGTTGCCATCCGGCGCCAGCCAGGTGACATCCTTGACCCCGATCGCTTCGTTGTAGTCGCCGACCAGGAAGCGTGAACGACGCAGCACCGGGTAGGCCAGGCGCAACCGGGTCAGGCGTTTGACGAAGGCCAGCAGGTCCTTGCCGTCCTCGTCCAGGTCCCAGTTGACCCAACCGATTTCACTGTCCTGGCAATAGGCATTGTTGTTGCCATGCTGGGTACGGCTGAACTCGTCGCCGGCGACAATCATCGGCGTGCCTTGGGCCAGCAGCAGGGTAGCGAAGTAGTTGCGCATCTGGCGCATGCGCAGGGCGTTGATTTCGGGGTCGTCGGTGGGGCCTTCGGCGCCGCAGTTCCACGACAGGTTGTTGTCGGTGCCGTCCTGGTTGTTCTCGTCGTTGTCTTCGTTGTGCTTGTTGTTGTAGGACACCAGGTCGCGCAGGGTGAACCCATCGTGGGCGGTGATGAAGTTGACGGAAGAGTAGGGCCGCCGGCCGCGGTTGTTGAACATGTCGCCCGAGGCGGTCAGGCGTGCGGCGAAGTCGGCCAGCTGGCCTTCGTCGCCTTTCCAGAACGCGCGCGCGGTGTCGCGGAAGCGGTCGTTCCACTCTGCCCAGCCGGGGGCGAAATTGCCTACCTGGTAGCCGCCGGGGCCGCAATCCCAGGGTTCTGCGATCAGCTTGACCTGGCTGAGCATCGGGTCCTGGCGGCAGGCGACGAGGAAGCCGTGGCGCTCGCTGTAACCGTCGTGGTAACGGCCGAGGATGGTCGCCAGGTCAAAGCGGAAGCCGTCCACATGCATCTCGCCGGCCCAGTAGCGCAGCGAGTCGGTGACCAGCTGCAGCACGCACGGGTGACTGAGGTCCAGGGTGTTGCCGGTGCCGGAATCGTTGATGTAGTAGCGCTTGTCGTCGGGCATCAGCCGGTAGTAGGAGGCGTTGTCGATGCCGCGCATGGACAGCGTCGGGCCGCGCTCGTTGCCTTCGGCGGTGTGGTTGTAGACCACATCGAGAATCACCTCCAGGCCCGCGTCATGCAGGTGCGCCACCATCTCCTTGAACTCGGCGATCTTGCCGCTGGCAAGGTAACGCGGGTGCGGCGCGAAGAAGGCGATGCTGTTGTAGCCCCAGTAGTTGTTCAGGCCTTTATCGAGCAGGTGCTGGTCGTTGACGAAGGCATGGATCGGCAGCAGTTCGATGCTCGATACGCCCAGGTCCTTGATGTGCTTGAGCAGCTCGTCGTTGGCAAGGCCGGCGAAGGTGCCGCGCAGCTCTTCCGGTACTGCCGGGTGGCGCATGCTGATGCCGCGGGCGTGCGCCTCGTAGATGATGGTGCGTTCCCATGGGATCTGCACGCGCTGGTCGCGGCCCCAGGTGAACGCCGGGTCGATGACTTTGCACTTGGGCACGAAGGGCGCGCTGTCGCGCTCGTCGAACGACAGGTCGCCGTCGGGGTGGCCGATGGTGTAGCCGAACAGCGCCTCCGACCATTTCAGGTTGCCGACCAGTTGTTTGGCGTAGGGGTCGATGAGCAATTTGTTGGGGTTGAAGCGGTGGCCGTTCTCTGGCTCGTAGGGGCCGTAGACGCGGTAGCCATACACCAGGCCCGGATGAGCGTCGGGCAGGTAGCCGTGGTAGATCTCGTCGGTGTATTCGGGCAGCTCGATGCGCTCTAGTTCCTGCTCGCCCGTGGAGTCGAACAAGCACAGCTCGACCTTGGTGGCGTTGGCCGAGAACAAGGCGAAGTTGACCCCCAGGCCGTCCCAGGTGGCGCCGAGCGGAAACGGCATGCCCTCGCGCAGGCGGGATGGGGCGATGGAGCGGGTTTTCTTAGGGGTGCGGGGGCTCATGGCAGTCCTCGGATAGCCGTAGGGAAGAGGTTAGCGGTGGGTCAGGGGTGGCCTCATCGCGGGCAAGCCCGCTCCCTGTAGGAGCGGGCTTGCCCGCGAAGAGGCCGGAACAGGCTCAGCCCGCAGTCGGCTTTTTCACCGCCCGGGGCTTCTTGGCTACAGCCGGCTTGCCCCCCGGCAACGCTGCCGCCTTGGGCTCTGCAGGCGCCTTGGGCTTGGCCGCTGCCTTTTTGCGTGGCGCTGCCTTGGGCGCGAGCGCTTCGGCCTCGGCCAGCTTGCGGGCCATGTCCCAGTGGCGCTCCTCCTCACCCTCTGGTTTGCCTTCAGATTCCCAGATCTGGTAGGCAAATTCGCGGATACGTTTTTCATCGACACTCATCATGACGCTCCTGATGCTCAAGATTGTTGTATCAACACATTGACCGGAAATTCCGACAGCACGGCGCTTAACATCAGCTCCTTTGAAGGGCTGACCACCGCGCTTGGGAAAAGTCCCATCGAGTTGGCGGGCGACAAGGCAAACGGCAGAATTACCCGGGTGTCGTCCCAGTTCTGTGCCGGGATCAACGGTATTGCAGCGCCGCCCAGCAGGCCGCTGGCCAGGCGTGGGGCGACGACGATGGCGCGGTGTTCTTCACCCAGCCGGGCAAACGCCAGCACCTTGTCGGCATGCCGGCCCTGCACGGTCAGTGGCAGGTAGGTGCCGCGCCGGAACAACTCGGCGTGGGCCTGGCGGCAGTCCAGCACCCGGGCCAGCAACGCTTGCTTGATGCGGCCGTCACGCCAGTGCGCGAGCAGCTCTGCGGCGGGCGTTGCGTCGTCCAGGGTGCGACGCCTGCAAGCGTAGTCCACCGGGCGGCGGTTGTCCGGGTCGACCAGGCTGAAATCCCAGTATTCGGCCCCTTGATAGAGGTCGGGCACGCCGGGCACGGTGGTGCGCAGCAGCGTTTGCACCAGGCCATTGAGGGCGCCGGGGCAGGCGATCAGTTGCGCAGCGTCAGCCAGCGACTGGCGCAGTTGGTGATTCTCACGGTCGAGCAACAGGCCATCCACATACGCGGCGCAGACGGCCTCGTAGGCCTCGTTCGGCGCGCTCCAGCTGCTGCGCAGTTTGGCCTCGCGCAGGGCCTTCTGCTGCCATTGGCGGATGCGTTCGGCGTACTGCTGCAGGGCGCTGTCGTCGTGCAGGTCAAGGTTCAGCGGCCAACTGCCCAGCAGCGTCTGCAACAGCAGCAACTCGTCGCCTGGGCTCGGTGCCGGGCCGTCGTCCAGTTGCTCGCGCAAGGGCGCTGCCAGCTCGCGCCAGTGTTCCACCCGGCTGGCGAACCAGGGCCCACGTTCACTCAGTACAGCCAGCCGTGCGCGGGTGTCTTCGCCGCGCTTGTGGTCATGGGTGGCGGTGGCCAGCAGGTTGTCGGGGAAGTCGCGCAGGCGGCGCTGGGCCTCGTTGTGGAAGTGCTCGGCGCTGGCACTGAAGCGTTCGGCTTCAAAGCCCACGTCATTGCGTGACAGCAGCCGCGCCGAGCGGTAGAAGGCGGTGTCTTCGACGGCCTTGGCGGCGCTGGGTGCGGTGAGTTGCTGGAAGCGTACGCAGGCATGGCGCAAGTGCTTGCGCGGGCGGCCGGGCGGCAGCTTGCGCCAAGGTTCGCCACCGAGCCATCGTTCGAGCTGGTCGAGCAGCGGCCAATCGGCTTCGGCGAGGTCCTGGCGGGCATTGGTCAGGGCCTGCTGGAAGAACGTTTCATCTTCAGCCGGCCGCCCGCAGGCGTTGAAGTAGGTACGGTACACCGGGTAATGGCTGACCAGTGCCTGCAACGCTCGGCGGATCGCCCCGAGGGTCAGGTCGCGGGTCATCAGGTCGTCGCGGGCAACCTGCAGCAGCGCCTGGGCCACCGACTCGCAGTCGCCGGCGAGGCTGGCGTTGAGCACCAGGTGCCGGGTCTGGCGCACCTCTTCGGCAAAGTCTGGGCGCTCGCTGACGTTGGCCCATAGCTCGGTCAGCGGTGCTTCGCCAGCCGGGTCATGCTGCATTAAGGACACCTGGTTCATGAACTCGTAGCCGGTGGTGCCATCGGTGAGCCAGTCGCGGTGCAGGTGTTCGTCGACGCCAAGGATCTTCTCGACATAGATCGGGAAATGTTCCAGCGCCGCATTCAGCGGGCGCCTGGCAAGCAGCCCCTCGACCCTGCGGCGCAGTTTGCGGCAGTAACCGCGCGGGTCGGCCAGGCCGTCGATATGGTCGATGCGCAGGCCATCCACCAGCCCGCGCTCGATCAGCTCGAACAGCTTGGCGTGGGTCGCCTCGAACACCACCGAGCGCTCTACGCGCAGGCCACCCAGCTCGTTGATGTCGAAGAAGCGCCGCCAGTTGATGTCGTCGGCGGCGGTGCGCCAGCTGGCCAGGCGGTAGGTTTGGCGTTCGAGCAGCAGGTGCAGGCGCTGCAGGCCGCTTTCGCTGCGGCTGTCGAAGGCCACCAGCGCGGATTCAAGGTCCGCGCCGTCGCGCACCAGGCGCGCCAGTTCACGCTGCAGATCAACGGCGGCGGCCAGTGGCTCGGCCGCATCGGCCAGCGCCGTGAAATGCTCGGCCAGGTATTTGAGGGCCGGCTCTGGGCTCAGGGACAAAATCCAGCCGTAATCGATCGGGCAGATCGGGAAGCGGTGCTCGTGATGAGCGACCTGCAACACACCGTGCTGCTTGTCGAACTGCAGCGGAATGTCGCCGTTTTTCAAGGCCGCGCCATAGTCGCTGCCGAGGAAGGGCAGCAACAGTTGGCCGGCCAGCAGCGGGTCGCTGGAGTGCCACTGGATGTCGAAGAATTCGGCGTACGGGCTACGC
Organism: Pseudomonas sp. LFS044; assembly: GCF_047978245.1. Lineage (NCBI taxonomy): Bacteria > Pseudomonadati > Pseudomonadota > Gammaproteobacteria > Pseudomonadales > Pseudomonadaceae > Pseudomonas > Pseudomonas sp. LFS044. The sequence goes on along the minus strand of NZ_JBFPFX010000002.1, from coordinate 21,451 downwards.
CGTCCCCACGCCAGCAGGCTTTGCCACCACGGGTTGTCGGCGCCGCCGACGGCCATGTGGTTGGACACGGTGTCGAGGATCAGCCCCATGCCATGCTGGCGCAGCGCGGCCACCAGCCGCTCCAGGGCTGCTTCACCGCCAAGTTCCGGGTTGACCTGTGTCGGGTCGACCACGTCGTAACCGTGGCGCGAACCTGCCCGGGCCTTGAGGATCGGCGAGGCGTACAGGTGGCTGATGCCAAGCTGGGCGAAGTAGGGCACCAGTGGCAGGGCATGGTCGAGGGTGAAATCGCTGTGAAATTGCAGGCGCTGGGTAGCGGTCAACGGCTTCATCGGTCACGCTCCCAGGCTTGTTCACGGGCCTGGGCCAGCAGCTCCAGGCGGCGCGCGGCGGCTTCATCGTCGAGCAGGTCGCGCACCGGGGCGGCGAAGCGCCGGCGCCAGTTGGGGTGGCCTTCGGTGGTGCCAGGCAGGTTGGGTTGCTCGTCGCTGCCGAGCAGGTCTTCCAGCGGGATCAGCACCAGCGGTGCGCGGGTGTGGCCGATGTAGCGGATTGCGGCGTCGATCACGTGCTCGTCGTCCTTTTGTGGGCCGTAACTGGCTTGCAGGGTGCGGCGCAGGCCGTCACTTTCTTTTTGCCGTGCTTGGCGCCAATGCTGTTCGGTGTCGGCATCGATCAGTTGCAGGCGGTGGCTCCAGTCGATGTCGCGGCTTTGCAGCCAACCGGCCAGCGGCGCCAGGTCGTGGGTGCCGGTGGTGGCCAGGGCATTGTCCGGCCAGTCGAGGATCGGCGTGAAACGGCCAGGCTGGGTTTGCTCGAAGGGCAGCACGCGCATGCCCAGCACGGCCTTGTCGGCCAGCTGTTCGCGCAGCCCTTCGGGCACCGTGCCGAGGTCTTCGCCGAGGATGATCGCCTGGTGCCGCACCGACTCCAGGGCCAGCAGGCGCAACAGGTCTTCCAGCGGGTAGTGCAGGTAGGCGCCTTCGCTGGGTTTGCAGCCGCGAGGGATCAGCCACAGCCTGCGCAGGCCCATGGCATGGTCGATGCGCAGGCCGCCAGCATGCGCAAGGTTGGCCCGCAGCATCTCGATGAAGGCGCGGTAGCCGTTGCGCTTGAGGCCTTCGGGGGAAAAGGCGCAGATACCCCAGTCCTGCCCGGAACGGTTGAGGATGTCGGGCGGGGCACCGACCTTGAGGTTGGCCAGCAGCTCATCCTGGCGGCTCCAGGCCTGGCTGCCGGCACCGTCGGCGCCCACTGCCAGGTCGGCGATCAGGCCGACCGCCATGCCATTGCTGCGTGCAGCTTCTTGCGCACGCTGCAGGCTACGGTCAGTAAGCCACTGGCAAAAGGCGTGGAACTCGACCTTGGCCGGGTATGCGCTGGCGAAGGCTTCGACTTCGGGGTGGTAAGGGTCGTGCCAGGCGCTCGGCCAGTTGCGCCAGTCGGCGCCCTGGCCATGGTCCACGGCTTGCGCCTGCAGCACTTCGAAGCGGCAGTGGTGCTCCAGCGCCTGGCCACCGGCTTCGCGAAAGCTGTCGAAGTCGGTACGCAGCGGGTGATCACCCTGGCTGAAGTCCTGGTACAGGGCTTCGAGCAGGCGCAGGCGGGCGTCGGCGGCCCGGGGCCAATCGACCAGGGGCTGCTGCTCCAGGTCTTCCAGCGTCTGCTCAAGCCCCGCGGCCTCGATGGCCATGCGCACGGCACGCTCACCGAGCAGAGCGGCGGGGCTGGCGTAGAGGGTGTTGAGCAGCAGGCGGCTGGACGGGGAGTAGGGGCTGTAGTGTTGCTGGTCGATGGCCGACAGCGCATGGATGGGGCTGATCGCCAGGGCATCGGCACCGCGTTCGGCGGCGGTGCGTGCCAGTTGCTCCAGGGCCAGGCAGTCGCCGTAGCCGCCATCACCGGGGCGGCGCAGGCTGTAGAGTTGCACCGCAAGGCCCCAGCAGCGGGGTGGTGGTTGCTCGACGGCATCGTCCAGGCTGTAGCAGCGCGGCGGGGCCACGGCCAGGGTGAAGGCACGGCCGTCGACGTCTACCTGGTGGTAGCCGATGGGCAGCTCGCCGGGCAGGCGTGCCTGGGCGTCGAGGGTCAAGGCCTGCCGGCTATCATCTTCAAGTGTGCAATGCGCAGTACTACCTGCGCTGAAGTAGCGGCCCAGCGCCAGTGGCTGGCCAAGGTCGGCCGTCAGCAGCGGTGGCAGGTGTTCGCTGTCGTCAGCGGTTTCCACCGCCCGCAGGCTGCTGTCGATGGCGTTGTCGTCACTGGCCGGGTGGCCGAGGCCTTCGAGCACTTTGCGCAGTACTTCATCAGCTACCTGTTGAGGCCTGTTGTTGGCATCGACCCAGTCGCGGGCAAGCCCGACGTGGGCGGCCAGACGGTGCAGTGCGGTTTCGCTCATGGGCTCTCCTGGCCAGGTGCAAGCAGGCTGACCACGCAGCTGTATGCGGACAGCGCGGTGTCGGGGTGCGTGGTGTCGCTGCTGTCGAACAGGCGGTTTTCGGCGGCGGGCAGTTCGGCCGGCTGTGGCGTGGCGGCCAGGTTCAGGTCGATACGCAGGGTATTGCCGTTGCCCAGGCGCCAGCATGCGGTCAGCGCTTTGTCGCCCAGTACCTCGGCGCCCAGCGCACGGCTGCCGGGCAGGTGCGGGATGACGTGGCGCTGGCGCAGGTGGAGCAGTTGCTGATAGAGGCCGTGCCAGCCGGCGATGACTTCCTGGCGCTGCGGCCGTGAAGCCTCGAAGGTTTGCTCGGCGTTGGGGTCGGGGATGCGCTCGCGCTGCTCGGGGTCGGCAAATGCCGTGAAGTGGGCAAACTCGCCGCGTCGGCCCTCGCGCACGGCGTCGGCCAATTCATCGTGGAAATCGGTAAAGAACAGGAACGGCCGGCAACTGCCATCGTCGTCACCCATGAACAGCAGCGGGATCATCGGCGACAGCAGCAGCAGGCCGGTGGCCGCACGCAGGGCTGCGGGCGGGCACAGGCGGGTCAGGCGTTCGCCCAGGGCGCGGTTGCCGATCTGGTCATGGTTTTGCAGGAACAACACGAATGAACTGGGCTCCAGGTGCCCGCTGGGTTCGCCGCGTGGCGTGCCGTGGCGGTTGGGCTCGCCCTGAAAGACGAAGCCTTCGGACAAGCACCGGGCCAGCTGGGTGATCGGCTGTTCTTTGTAATCGGCGTAATACCCTTCTGTTTCGCCGGTAAGCAGTACGTGCAGGGCGTTGTGGCCGTCGTCGTTCCACTGGGCATCGAAACCCTTGCCCAGCAACGAGGCCTGGTTGTGCTCGTTTTCCAGTACCAGCCATATCTGCCGGCCCGGCGCCACTGCGGCGCGCACCCGCTGCGCCAGCTCGACCAGAAAGTCGGGCTGGTCGATGGCGTGCACGGCGTCCAGGCGAAGGCCGTCGCAGCGGTAGTCGCACAGCCACATCAGGGCGTTCTGAATGAAGAACTCGCGCACCTCGGGGCGGCGAAAATCGATGGCAGCGCCCCAGGGCGTCTGCCGGTCCTCGCGAAAGAACGGGCTGGCGTACTGGTGCAGGTAATTGCCGTCTGGGCCGAAGTGGTTGTAGACCACATCCACCAGCACCATCAGGCCCTCACCGTGGGCACTGTCGACCAGCGCGCACAGCTGCTCCGGGCTGCCGTAGGTATGTTGCGGTGCATAGGGCAGCACACCGTCGTAGCCCCAGTTGCGCTCGCCAGGGAACTGCCCCAGGGGCATCAGCTCGATGGCACTGATGCCCAGCTCGGCCAGGCGTGGCAGGTGCCGGGCAACGCCGGGGTAGCCTTCGAGTACACCGACGTGCAGCTCCTGAATCACCGCTTCGTGCCAGGGGCGGCCTTGCCAGGGGTGTTGCCAGGCATAGGCCTGGGTGTCCACCACCTGGCTCGGGCCCTGTACGCCCTCGGGTTGGAAGCGCGAGGCCGGGTCGGCCACCTGCAGCTCACCGTCGATGCGATAGTGATAACGGGCGCCGGCCTGGCACGCGGCAACCGCCGTGTACCAGCCATCGCCTTCGGGCAGCAGCTCGACAGGCGGCTGCCCCTCCAATTCCAAGCTCACGTTGCGCGCATCCGGCGCCCACAGGGCGAAGCGCGCCGACGTGGCGTCCATTAAGTGTGCGCCATGCCTGTGCATCTTCCACCCCCTGCTCAGTAGTGGCTGAGTTGTGTCTGCTTGACCAGGTCCTCGTAGAGGCGGGCGTAGGGTTCTACTGCCTGGCACCAGTTGAACGGCTGGGTCATCGACAGGCAGCGCATGGCATTGAGCAGGTTCTTCTTGCCGTAGACGTAGAAGGCACGGCCCAGCGCTTCGCGGTAACTTTCCACCGTGGACTCATCGAACAGGAAGCCGGTTACACCGTTCTCGATGGTGTCGGCCAGCCCGCCGGTGTTGCGTGCCACGGGCAGCGAACCGAAACGCTGCGCGTACATCTGGCTCAGGCCGCAGGGCTCGTAGCGCGACGGCATCAGCAGGAAGTCGCTGCCGGCGAACATGCGCCGGGCGTCGGTCTCGTTGAAGCCGATCCGCACACCGATGCGGCCCGGGTGGCGCACGGCCAGTTCACTCATGGCCTGCTCTTCTTCCGGCTCGCCACGGCCGATGATCGCAATCTGCCCACCCTGTTCGACGATGTAGTCGGCGACACCCAGGGTCAGGTCCAGGCCCTTCTGGAACACAAGGCGAGAAACTACGGCGAACAGTGGCCCTTCGGAGGGCTCCAGCTCGAACAGGCGGCGCACTGCTTCGGCGTTGCGTGCCTTGCCGTCCCAGTCGTTGATGCTGAAATTGTGCTGCAGGTGCTGGTCGGTGGCCGAATCCCAGCTCTCGTCGATGCCGTTGGGGATGCCACCAAGCAGGCCTTGCTGGGCCTTGCTGGCGAGGAAGCCATCCAGGCCACAGCCGAATTCCGGCGTGGTGATTTCGCGGGCGTAGGTGGCGCTGACGGTAGTGATGTGGCTGGAGTACGCCAGGCCGGCCTTGAGGAACGACAGCTTGCCGTAGAACTCCATGCCTTCCTGCTGCATGGCGTGGTCGGGGATCGCCAGTTCCGGGCTGCAGGCACGGCTGTACACACCCTGGTAAGCCAGGTTGTGAATGGTGAACAGGGTCGGCGTGTTCAGCCCGCGCCAGTGCATGTAGGCCGGGGCCAAGCCGGCAGGCCAGTCATGAGCGTGCACCACTTCGGGCTTCCAGTGGATCTTGCCCTCGCCAGCGGCGATCTCGGCAGCAGCCAGGCCCAGGCGGGCGAAGCGGATGTGGTTGTCGGGCCAGTCGCGACCGTTGTTGGCGCCATAGGGAGAGCCGTCGCGCTGGTACAGTTCGGGGCAGATCAGTACATAAATGACCAGGCCATCAGCCATGTCCATGCGGCCGATCTTGCACGGCGGCAGGGCGGCGTGGCCACCGAGTTCGCCGACAATGTGAATGGGGTTGTCGCTTTCCATCACTTGGCGGTAGCCCGGTATCAGCACACGCACATCGTGCAGGTGCGCCAGCGCCCTTGGCAGCGCCGCGGATACATCGCCCAGGCCGCCGGTCTTGACCAGGTCGGCGATCTCCGAGGTAACGAAGAGGATCTTGCGTTTGTTCGGGTTGTGCTGGCGCTGGGCGCCGGGTGCCTTGCCTGTCGTGGCGAACTCCGGGGTGAGCGGTTCGCGGTTTTCCGGTTTGAATGAATCTACGTGAGGTTCGACAGCGGCACTGATCATACTTCTCTCCGTCCCTATCCTATGCCGGGTGCTGGCACCCGTTGTTCTATATCGTTCTGGTTATCTCTATTGCTTGTCGTCTTGTTGCGGTCCTTGCCCCAAGGTCGTGCGCACATGCACGGCGCGATCGGCATTCCGGCCGAAAGCGATTGGACTGGTTGGGGTGGCAGGCCGTGGCGTGGGATGCCCCGATGCGATTGGCCTACTTAGTTGCTGACCCGCCCCCATTTGCAAAAGTTCGACTTTTTTACGTCGCTCTTGCTATGAGCAAATGCCGGGCCGAAAGCTGAGTGTAGGAGAGAGGGAGATAAAAAGGTGACCCATTGGTCACTTTCGTTATGACGCGAGATAGACGCAAACGTTGGCGTGTGTGACGGGATGTGAATGGGGTGATCGAAGGTGGGGCGCGGGGTGTTTTGAGGTGTGCAGTATTGTGGCGTAGGCGGGGAGGATGCCCTAACGTGGTGCGTGGCTGATCAGCCTGGATGAGCGGGGTGGGAGCGTTCGGCTCCCACCGTATGAGCAATACCTTTAAAGGCTGACGGTTTTGTCGCCGGAGCGCGCTTGCTCCAGCAGCATGTGCAACTGAGCGACCTGTTGGCGCAGCAGTTCACGTTCGTCTTTCAGTTTGCGCAGTTCATCACGGCGTACGGAGACATAGAGGGTCTGGGTGGGGGTGGCAGGCATCAAGGTACCCATGTATACACCTCGCAGTTTTGGCTGGTGACAGTTAAAGCGTAGACGCTTCACGCGGCGCGCATTCTGAATTCTTTCTGCGACCATGGGAACTTTTTTGTTTAACGTTGTCTTGCCGTTCGTCGCTGAACCCTCGGGCGCTGCGCTGGACTAATCTGAATCGCTGGACTGAGTTGTCATTCATTTATCAAGGGGAGCATCGGCTCATGCAACTGGGAATCGTCGGGCTGGGCCGCATGGGCGGCAATATTGCAAGGCGCCTGATGCGCGCCGGTCACCGCACGGTGGTCAACGACCGCAACCGTGAAGCCATCACCGCACTGGAAGGCGAGGGCGCCCAAGGCGCCCACGACCTGGGCGCGCTGGTGCAGAAACTGAAAGCGCCGCGCGCGGTGTGGGTGATGCTGCCGGCGGGCGAGCCGACCGAGCAGACCATTGCGCAGCTGGCCGAGCTGCTGGAGCCGGGCGATGCGATCATCGACGGCGGCAATACCTTCTACAAGGACGACATGCGCCGCGCCGCCGAACTGGCCAAGCGCGGGCTGCATTACCTGGATGTCGGCACTTCCGGCGGTGTGTGGGGCCTGGACCGTGGCTACTGCATGATGATCGGCGGCGAGAAAGACGTGTTCGAGCGCCTGGAACCACTGTTCAAGGCCTTGGCGCCGGGCGTGGGCGACATCCCGCGGACCCAGGGCCGCGAGGGTGAGCACGACCGTGCCGAGCACGGCTACATTCACGCAGGCCCGCCCGGTGCCGGGCACTACGTGAAGATGGTGCACAACGGCATCGAATACGGCCTGATGCAGGCCTATGCCGAGGGCTTCGACCTGCTGCGCAGCAAGGGCGGCAACGAGCTGCCCGAAGAACAGCGCTTCGACCTGAATGTTGCCGAAATCGCCGAGGTGTGGCGCCGGGGCAGCGTGGTTACGTCCTGGTTGCTCGACCTTACCGCCGATGCCCTGGTGGCCGACCCGCAACTGGCGCAGTTCAGCGGCTCGGTGTCCGACAGTGGCGAGGGCCGCTGGACCATCGACGCGGCCGTCGAACAGGCGGTGCCGGTGCCGGTGCTGTCCAGTGCGCTGTTCGCGCGTTTCCGCTCGCGTCAGCAGCAGGGCACCTACGGCGACAAAGTGCTCTCGGCCATGCGCCTGGGCTTCGGTGGCCACGTCGAGAAAAAAGGCCAATGACCCAAAAGACCATACCTGCTGCTCCGCCTTGCACATTGTTCCTGTTCGGCGCCAACGGTGACCTGGTCAAGCGCCTGCTGATGCCGGCGCTGTACAACCTCAGCCGCGATGGCCTGCTTGACCGCAACCTGCGCATCGTCGGCGTCGACCATAACGCCGCCACCGCCGAGGCGTTCGCCCAGCGCCTGCACGACTTCATGCGTGAGCGTGACAAGGGCGGCGAGGGCGCGGCCAAGGGCCTGGACGAAAAACTCTGGGCACGCCTGGCCAAGCGCCTGGACTACCAGACGGGCGATTTTCTCGACCCGGCCACCTACGCGGCGCTGGCCAAGCGCATCGACAAGACCAGCCACGGCAACGCCATCTTCTACCTGGCCACCTCGCCGCGGTTCTTTCCTGAAGTGGCGCAGCGCCTGGGCGAGGCAGGCTTGCTGGATGAGTCTGGCGGGGGCTTTCGCCGGGTCGTGGTGGAGAAGCCATTCGGCACCGACCTGGCCAGCGCCGAGGCACTCAACGCCTGTTTGCTGAAGGTGATGAGCGAGCGGCAGATCTACCGCATCGACCACTACCTGGGCAAGGAAACCGTGCAGAACATCCTGGTCAGCCGGTTCTCCAACGGCCTGTTCGAGTCGTTCTGGAACAACCACTACATCGATCATGTGCAGATCACCGCCGCCGAGACGGTCGGTGTCGAGAGCCGCGGTGGTTTCTACGACACCACTGGCGCCCTGCGCGACATGGTGCCCAACCACCTGTTCCAGCTGCTGGCGATGGTCGCCATGGAGCCGCCTGCAGCCTTCGGCGCCGACGCCGTACGGGGCGAGAAGGCCAAGGTCATCGGCGCCATTCGCCCCTGGTCGGCGAAGATGGCCCTGAAAAACTCCGTGCGTGGCCAGTACACCGCCGGCAAGCAGGGCCGCAAGCACCTGGCCGGGTATCGCCAGGAGGAACGGGTGGCGGCCGACAGCCAGACCGAAACCTACGTGGCCCTCAAGGTGATGATCGACAACTGGCGCTGGGCCGGCGTGCCGTTCTACCTGCGCACCGGCAAGCGCATGAGCGTGCGCGACACCGAAATCGCCATCTGCTTCAAGCCCGCACCGTATGCGCAGTTTCGCGAGTCCGAGCTGGAGCGGCCCAAGCCCAACTACCTGAAGATCCAGATCCAGCCCAATGAAGGCATGTGGTTCGACCTGCAGGCCAAGCGCCCGGGGCCGGAGCTTGTGATGGAAAACGTCGAGCTGGGTTTTGCCTACAGGGACTTCTTCAAGATGACCCCGGCGACCGGTTACGAGACGTTGATCTATGACTGCCTGACCGGCGACCAGACCTTGTTCCAGCGGGCCGACAACATCGAGAACGGCTGGCGTGCAGTGCAGCCGTTTCTCGATGCGTGGGCCCAGGACAGCGAGGTGCATGAGTACCCGGCCGGTGAGGATGGGCCTGAGGCTGGCAATGAATTGCTGACCCGCGACAAGCGTGAGTGGCACAGGTTGGGGTGACTGAGCTGGCCTGATCGCTGGCATGCCCGCGATCAGGCCGACGCTGTCCCCTTCAAGTTCAGAAACCACAGGAGACCGCATGCCCGCCCACATCGAAGACTACGCCCTGCTCGGCAACTGCCGCAGCGCCGCCCTGGTCAGCCGTGACGGCTCCATCGACTGGCTGTGCCTGCCCCGCTTCGACGCCCCCGCTGTTTTCGCCGCCCTGTTGGGCAACGAAGAAAACGGGCGCTGGCGCCTGGCACCCTGCGACCCCATCGAACACACCAGCCGCACCTACCTTGAAGACACCCTGGTCATGGAAACCACCTGGGTGACCGCCAGCGGCCGCGCCCGCGTACTCGACTTCATGCCCTTGAACGATGTCAACTCGGTGGTGCGCATCGTCGAGGGTGTTTCCGGCGAAACCAATTTCGAAATGGACCTGGTGATGCGCTTCGACTACGGCCGCAGCGTGCCGTGGGTGGAAAAGCTCGACCCACTGACCCTGAGCGCGGTCGCCGGCCCTGACCGGCTGATCCTGTGCAGCACCGTACCCTCGCATGCCCGCGACCACCACACCGTCGCGCGGTTTCGGGTTTGCGCCGGTGAGCGCCAGGTGTTCAGCCTGCGCCACCAGGCTTCGCACCTGCCGGTGCAGCCCGACTGTGACATCGAACAGGCCCTCGAACACAGCATTGATCACTGGCAGGCCTTTGCCGCCCGTTGCCCTGAGGTCGGCCCGTACAGCGCCAAGGTGCGCCGCTCGTTGCTGACCCTCAAGGCCATGACCTACGCACCCACTGGCGGCATCGTCGCCGCCGTCACCACCTCGCTGCCCGAAAGCATCGGCCATGAGCGCAACTGGGATTACCGCTTCTGCTGGTTGCGTGATGCGACCATGACCTTGCTGGCGTTCATGAACCTTGGCTATTTCGACGAAGCCCAGGCCTGGCGCGAATGGCTGCTGCGCTCGGTGGCCGGCAACCCCGAGCAGATGCAGATCATGTATGGCCTGGCCGGCGAGCGCGACCTGCAGGAATACACCTTGCCCTGGCTGGCCGGGTACGAGCACTCCCAGCCTGTGCGCGTGGGCAATGCCGCTGCGCAGCAGATGCAGCTGGATATCTACGGCGAGCTGGCCGACGCCATGGCCCAGGCGATCAAGGGCGGGCTGCCCCGGCACCCGCGCAGCGCGGCGATCTCCCGTTTGATCCTGCCGTATGTCGAGCGCATCTGGCGCGAGCCGGACGAAGGCATCTGGGAAGTGCGCGGCGGCAGGCAGCATTTCGTGCATTCCAAGGTGATGGCCTGGGTCGCCTTCGACCGTGCGGCGGGCCTTGCCGACACCCCCGAAGAGGGCCGTGAGCGTAGTCGGCATTACCGGCAGGTGGCAGACGAGATCCGCCGTGAAGTGTGCGAGCGCGGGCTGGATGCCCACGGCCAGCACTTCGTCCAGGCCTACGGCTCGACCGAAATTGACGCCAGCCTGCTGCAGATTGCCCTGACCGGTTTTCTGCCAGTGGAGGATGAGCGGTTTCTGCGCACCTTGGAGCAGATCGAGCAGCGCCTGCTGAAGAACGGTTTGCTGATGCGCTATGACAGCGACCGCTGCAGCGACGGCCTGACGCCAGGTGAGGGGACGTTCCTGGTCTGTTCATTCTGGCTGGCCGACGTGTATGTGCTGTTGGGGCGCCAGGATGAAGCGCAGGCGCTGTACGAGCACCTGACCGGGCTGTGCAATGACGTGGGCCTGCTGGCCGAACAGTACGACCCGACCGGCAAGCGCATGCTCGGCAATTTCCCCCAGGCCTTCAGCCATATCGGCATCATCAATACGGCGTTGAACCTGCACCGGGCGCAGTGCCCGGTACGGGATCGGGCGAGGTGTGGGTAGTGCCGGGGCGCCTGATACCAAAGGGCGAGCAGAATGAGGGCCGTTGCGGCGGCCCATCGCAGGCAAACCAGCGCCTACGAAGGGTGCATGGGTACTAGGAACGGCATGGCCAACCACAAGATCGAAATTCGCCGACGCAACATCGAAAAAATCCTCATGGCCGCTGAAAAGGTGTTCGCCGAGAAGGGCTACGGCGCCACCTCCATGGGCGATATCGCCGAACAGGCCGAGCTGCCGCGCTCTAACCTGCATTACTATTTCAGCACCAAGGACGATCTGTTTCGCGCGGTGCTGCAAGACCTGCTGGATGTGTGGAAGCAGGACGCGCTGTGCTTCGAGAACTTCGACGACCCACGGGTGGTGCTGACCAGCTACATCCGGGCAAAGATGGGCCATTCGCGCTCGCGGCCGCTGGGCTCGAAGATCTGGGCCGAAGAGATGCTGCATGGCGCCCCGCTGCTCGGGGTGAGCCTGGAAGACAGCCTGGTGCCTTGGGCGAAGCTCAAGGAAGACAAGATCCGCCGTTGGGTGGAAGAAGGGCGCATTCTGCCGGTGGAGCCTTCGGCGTTGCTGTACATGATCTGGGCATCGACCCAGCACTATGCCGACTTTGGTTACCAGGTTGCCGTGCTCAATGGGGGTGAACCGCTGTCGGACATGGCGTTCGAGAGCGCGGTGCAGACGGTGACGTGTGTAATCTTGCGTGGCATTGGCTTGGAGCCTTGAACTGTCGGGGCCGCTGCGCGGCCCATTCGCCGGCAAGCCGGCTCCCACAGGTATGGCCTGTTCCCAAGAAGCTGGACACCAATCCAACCCTTGGGGCAGTCCAGGAACTGCATAGCGATCGAGAGCGGCGCCGTACCTGTGGGAGCTGGCTTGCCAGCGAATGGGTCGCGCAGCGGCCCCAATGGGCTCAGCTCGCTTCGCGGTAGGGGTTGCGCGGGTCCTGGGTCCAGTTCAGGTACGGCTTGCCGGTGTCCTGCGCGACCATGTCGATGCAGCTTTCCACCGGGCAGGTGATCTGGCACAGGTTGCAGCCCACGCACTCGTCCTCGATCACGCTATAGGCATGCGTCCCGTCAGCCTTCAACGTGCTGGCAATGGCCTGGTGTGAAGTGTCTTCGCACGCGATATGGCAGCGCCCACAACCGATGCAGGCAGCCTGGTCGATGTGCGCCACCGACTTGTAGTTGATGTCCAGGTACTTCCAGTCGGTGGTATGCCCTACGGCCTGGCCGCGGAATGCCTCCAGGTTGGCGTGCCCGTGCTGGTCCATCCAGCGCGCCAATCCGTCCTTCATGTCCTCGACAATGCGAAAGCCATGCAGCATTGCTGCGGTGCACACCTGCACCGCACCACTGCCCAGGGCAATGAACTCGGCAGCATCGCGCCAGTTGCCGATGCCCCCGATACCGCAGATCGGCAAGCCGCGGGTTTCCGGGTCTCGGGCGATTTCAGCCACCATGTTCAGCGCAATGGGTTTAACGGCCGAGCCGCAGTAGCCACCGTGGGTGCTCTGGTCACCGACGATCGGGTGGGCGACCATGCGGTCCAGGTCGACGCTGGTGATCGAGTTGATGGTGTTGATCAGCGACACGGCATCGGCGCCGCCGCGATGGGCCGCACGGGCCGACTGACGGATGTCGGTGATGTTGGGCGTGAGCTTGACGATCACCGGCAACGAGCAGTACGTCTTGCACCAGCGGGTCACCATCTCCACGTACTCTGGCACCTGGCCGACTGCCGCGCCCATGCCGCGCTCGGGCATGCCGTGCGGGCAGCCGAAGTTGAGTTCGATGCCGTCGGCGCCGGTAGCTTCCACCAGCGGCAGGATGAACTTCCACGACTCTTCCACGCACGGCACCATCAGCGACACGATCAACGCCCGGTCGGGCCAGTCCTTCTTCACCTGGGTGATTTCACGCAGGTTGATCTCCAGCGAACGGTCGGTGATCAGCTCGATGTTGTTGATGCCCTGCACCTGGCGGTTGGCGCCAAAATGCGCCGAATAGCGCGATGACACGTTGACCGCTGCCGGGTCCTCGCCCAGGGTTTTCCAGACCACGCCGCCCCAGCCGGCCTCGAAGGCGCGGACCACGTTGTAGGCTTTGTCGGTCGGCGGCGCGGAGGCCAGCCAGAACGGGTTGGGGGCCTTGATGCCGGCGAACACGATAGACAGATCGGCCATTTATGCAGCCTCCACATTGAGCATGAGTTGGGCATGGATGGCTTGCGCCGCCAGCTTGCCGTGTTGCACGGCCTGGACGGTGAGGTCCTGGCCCAGGGCGGTACAGTCGCCGCCGGCGTAAACGCCCGGCAGGCTGGTGCGCATGCCCTCGTCGACGCGGATGCGTTCGCCGTCGCGGGCCAGTTGGGCGGCCAGTGGGTCGCTCAGGCTTTGTTCGTCGAAGCGTTGGCCGATGGCCTTGAAGATGGCGTCGGCGGCCAACTCGAAGGTTTCACCGGTATCGCGCAGGCGGCCTTCTGCCAATGCGGTACGGGCGAAGCGCATGCCGCGTACGCGGCCGTCATCGTCCAGCAGCACGGCGTCGGGGCGGGCCCAGGTGTGCAGGCGCACCTGGTTGGCCTTGGCAATGTCCTGTTCATGGCCGGTGGCGCCCATGTCGGCGTGGCCGCGGCGGTATACCAGGTTGACGTCGCGGGCGCCGAGGCGGCTCATCTGCACGGCCATGTCGATGGCGGTGTTGCCCGCGCCGATGACCAGGCAACGCTGCGCCAGTGGCAGTAGCGACAGGTCGTCAGCCTGGCGCAGTTCACGGATATACGCGGTAGCGGCGAGCAGGCCGGGCGCCTCTTCGTCGGCCAGGCCGAGCTGGCGCACCGCGTTCAGGCCAAGGCCGAGAAACACCGCATCGTACTGATCGCGCAGTTCGGTCAGGCTCAGGTTGGCGCCCAGGCGTTGGCCGTGACGGATTTCGATGCCACCGATGCCGAGCAGGAACTCCACTTCGCGCTGGGCGTAGTCGTCCACCAGCTTGTAGCGGGCGATACCGTACTCGTTCAGGCCGCCGGCTTTTTCACAGGCTTCGAACACCACCACATCATGGCCGTGCACGGCCAGGCGATGGGCGCAGGACAACCCGGCCGGCCCGGCACCCACCACGGCGATGCGTTTGCCCGTGGAGGGTGAGCGCTTGAACGGGTGTTCGCTGAAGCCGGCATTGTCCAGGGCATAGCGTTGCAGCTGGCCAATCAGCACCGGCGCGCATTCCTGGGCGTTGTTGCGCACGCAGGCCTGCTGGCAGAGGATTTCGGTGGGGCACACACGGGCACAGCTGCCACCCAGGATGTTGGCCGAGAGAATGCGCTCGGCGGCCCCTTGCAGGTTGTCGTCGCTGATACGGTGGATGAACGAGGGGATGTCGATTTCGCTCGGGCAGGCGTTCACGCACGGGGCATCGTAGCAGTAGAGGCAACGTGCGCTCTCTACGGCGGCCTGGCGGGCGGTGAGCGGCGGCGCGAGGTCGGTGAATTGCTCGGCCAGCTGGTCGGCGCCGGCCCGGGGGCGCGGCAAGTGGTTCAGGGCATCGATCACGGTTGTAGCCTCTCTTTTCTTTTTTGGTTTTGGCAGTCAACGGCAATACGGCGCCGCCCGGCCTCTGGGGGCCGGTACGGCATTGCGGGGTGGCTCAGCGCTGAACGGGCGTCGGGCGCTGCTGCTCGGCGCGGCGGCCCAGTACCTCGTACACCGAGGGATAGGCCGGGCGCTCCACGTAACGACCGGCGCCAGCTTCTGCGCGCAGGTCGCCATCGGCCCAGACCAGGCGGCCCTGGCTGATGGTGTGGCTGGGGATGCCGCGCACGGTGCGGCCCTCGAAGATGTTGAAATCGACGCGCTGGTGGTGCGTCTGTGCCGAGATGGTGCGCGTGCCCTGTGGGTCCCACAGCACCAGGTCGGCATCGGCGCCGACGCGGATGGCGCCCTTGCGCGGGAACAGGTTGAAGATTTTCGCGGTGTTGGTGGAGGTCAGCGCGACGAATTCATGCATCGACAAGCGCCCACTGTTTACCCCTGCGTCCCACAACACCGCCATGCGGTCTTCGATACCGGCAGTGCCATTGGGGATGCGGCTGAAGTCGTTGCGGCCCATGGCTTTCTGTTCGGCGCAGAAGCAGCAGTGGTCGGTGGCGGTGGTGTGCAGGTTGCCCGACTGCAGCCCGCGCCACAGCGCCTCCTGGTGCTCGCGCGGGCGGAACGGGGGGCTCATCACGTAGCCCGCGGCAGTGGCCCAGTCCGGGTTGCGGTAGACGCTGTCATCGATCAGCAGGTGGCCGGGCAGCACTTCACCGTACACCGGCTGGCCTTTGGCCCGGGCATAGGTGATTTCGTCCAGCGCTTCGCGGCTGGAAATGTGTACCACGTACAACGGTGTACCAATGGTTTCAGCGATGCGGATAGCGCGGCTGGCGGCTTCACCTTCAACTTGCGAGGGGCGCGACAGCGGGTGTGCTTCCGGGCCGGTCAGCCCCTGGGCGAGCAGTTTTTTCTGCAGGTGGTAAACCAGCTCGCCGTTTTCGGCGTGCACCGTAGGTACTGCGCCCAGCTGCAGGCAGCGTTCGAAGCTGGCCACCAGCGTGTCGTCGGCGGCCATGATGGCGTTCTTGTAGGCCATGAAGTGCTTGAAGCTGTTCACCCCATGGTGGTTGACCAGCTCGCCCATTTCTTCGGCAACCTGCTCGCTCCACCAGGTGATGGCGACATGGAAGCCATAGTCGCAGGCGCTTTTCTGCGCCCAGCCACGCCAGGTGTGGAAGGCCTCCAGCAGCGACTGCTGGGGGTTGGGGATGACGAAATCGATGATCGACGTGGTACCGCCCGCCAGCCCTGCAGCGGTGCCGCTGAAAAAGTCTTCACTGGCCACGGTGCCCATGAAGGGCAACTGCATGTGGGTGTGCGGGTCGATGCCCCCGGGCATCAGGTACCTGCCGCTGCCGTCGAGGATCTCGCAGTCGGTGGGGGCTTCAAGGTCTTTGCCAATGGCACGGATCTGGCCATCGACACAAAGCACATCGGCGGGGTAGCTCTCTTCGTGCGTTACCACGGTGGCGCCACGGATCAACAGGGACATGCCGTCTTCCTCGCAGGCTGACCGGTCTGGGCCGGTTCTTGAGTTTTTATGTGCCAGTGGCTGAGGGCTGGTTAATCCTGTCAGGCCTGACAAGATTGAAATCTAGATGCTGAATTTGGATTGTTCAAGAAAATAATTTATGAGCTTATAACTTTAATAAATGACTGATATTTAAGGATTTATTGTTCGGTTCACCAAAATGGTGAGCCTGTTCACCATTTTGACGCACTTGACAAGAAGCCAAATTGGTCAAGATTTTCCATGCAAAATCAGCTGCTTGAAACCTGCCTTCGAAGCGTCGGACGCGCTTGTGAAAAACCAGGTTGCACCAGTTTGAACCCTGCCGCAGGGGCCAGGGCCGGCCCATAGCGCAGTGAGCGACAGCCGATGGAATAACCGTGCCTTCGGTTGAAGTGGATATATGCCTTGCAGATCAGTTGATTACCTCCGGTCGGCGGCGGCCGGCCAGGCAGGCGCAGGCCTGCCCGGCACGCAATTTGAGTACGGCCACAACCGCCAGGCCGGACCGGAGGAGCAGTACTGGTGGTGTGTGTACTCCGGCCATCGCATTAGCCCGATGAGCAAACAATTAGAAAAACTGGAGAAGGCCCCATGCAACAGAGCAGATCCGAAGTGGTCGAGCAGGCTGGCCTGTTCGAGCTGTCCGCAGGCAATGACGTCCTCGACAGCCCGCGCTACAACCACGACATCGCACCGACCAAGGTGCACCAGCGCACCTGGAACAAGTGGCACATCACCGCGCTGTGGGTGGGCATGTCCATCTGCGTACCCACCTACACCCTCGGCGGTGTGCTCACGGCCTATTTCGGCCTGAGCGTGGGCGAGGCCTTGCTGGCGATTCTGTTGGCCAACCTGATCGTGCTGATCCCGCTCACCCTCAACGCATTCCCCGGCACCAAGTACGGCATCCCCTTTCCGGTATTGCTGCGCTCATCGTTCGGCATTCTCGGCTCCAACGTGCCGTGCCTGATCCGCGCGGTGGTTGCCTGCGGCTGGTTCGGTATCCAGACGATGTTCGGTGGCTTGGCCATTCACCTGTTCCTGGGCTCGGTCTTCCCTGAGTGGAAGGCCTTGGGCGGCACCGGTGAAGTCATCGGCTTCATGGTGTTCTGGGCGCTCAACCTGTGGGTGGTGTTGCGCGGTGCGGAGTCGATCAAGTGGCTCGAGACCTTGTCAGCGCCGCTGTTGGTGGCAGTGGGCGTCGGCCTGTTGTTCTGGGCGTTGCCGCACATGTCGATGACCGAGCTGCTGGCCCAGCCACCCAAGCGACCGGAAGGGGCTAGCGTGGTCAGCTACTTCTGCGCGGGGCTCACGGCGATGGTTGGTTTCTGGGCCACGCTGTCGCTGAACATTCCGGACTTCAGCCGTTACGCCAAGAGCCAGAAGGACCAGATTCTGGGGCAGATCTTCGGCCTGCCGCTGACCATGTTCCTGTTTGCGTCGCTGGGCGTGGTGCTGACCGCCGCTTCGGCATCGCTGGTGGGTGAAACGGTGTCCGACCCGGTGAGTTTGATCGGCAAGATCCACAGCCCGGGTTGGGTGGCCCTGGCCATGGCGCTGATCGTGATTGCCACGCTGTCGACCAACACGGCGGCCAATATCGTCTCGCCGACCAACGACTTCCAGAACATTGCCCCGCGCCTGATCGGGCGCAGCCGCGCCGTATGGCTGACCGGTTTCATCGGCCTGGCGCTGATGGGCCATGAGCTGCTGAAGAAGCTCGGCTGGATCGTTTCCGACCTGAGCCTGGAGAGCGTCTATTCCAACTGGTTGCTGGGCTACTCCAGCCTGCTCGGGCCGATTGCCGGGATCATGGTGGTGGACTACTTCCTGATCCGCCGGCAGAAGCTGGACCTGGCAGGGCTGTACCGCGACGACGTCTACCCGGCCTGGAACTGGGCAGGCTTTGCCGCCTTCGCGCTGCCGGTGGCGCTGACCGTGATGGCCATCGGCAACAGCAGTTTCAGCTGGTTCTACGACTATGGCTGGTTTACCGGTTCGCTGCTTGGCGGGGCGCTGTACTACGCGCTTGGTGCCGTGGCGGTGCGTGGGCCAGTGCAGCCTGTGATGAATGCCGATAACAAAAACGCCTGAGGAGACACGACCCATGACCCCAGCCCAGCATGTGCTGCAATCCACCGAACGCCACGTCAGCAGTGAGCGCTTGTGGCAATCCCTGATGGCGCTCGCGCGCCTGGGGGCCACGCCCAAGGGCGGTGTCTGCCGCCTGGCATTGACCGACCTCGACCGCCAGGCCCGCGACCTGTTCGTTGAATGGTGCGAGGCTGCTGGCTGCAGCGTCAGTGTCGATGGCGTCGGCAACATCTTCGCCCGGCGCCCCGGCCGCAACCCCAAGCTGCCCCCGGTGATGACCGGCAGTCATATCGACACCCAGCCCACCGGCGGCAAGTTCGATGGCTGCTTCGGGGTGATGGCGGGCCTGGAGGTCATCCGCACCCTCAACGACCTCGGCATCGAAACCGAGGCACCGCTGGAAGTGGTGGTATGGACCAACGAAGAAGGTTCGCGCTTCCCGCCGTGCATGATGGGCTCGGGGGTATTTGCCGGCAAGTTCACCCTGGAGGACACCTTGGCCAAGCGTGACGCCCAGGGCGTGACGGTGGGCGAGGCGTTGAACGCCATTGGCTATGCCGGCCAGCGGGCGGTGCTTGGCCACCCGGTGGGCGCGTATTTCGAAGCGCACATCGAGCAGGGGCCGATTCTTGAAGACCAGGCCAAGACCATCGGCGTGGTGCTCGGCGCCCTGGGGCAGAAGTGGTTCGACCTGACCTTGCGCGGGGTCGAAGCGCACGCCGGCCCTACGCCGATGCACCTGCGCAAGGACGCTTTGGTCGGCGCCGCAGCGGTGGTCGAGGCGGTCAACCGCGCGGCCCTAGGCCATCAACCGCATGCTTGCGGCACGGTCGGTTGCCTGCAGGCTTACCCAGGCTCACGCAACGTGATCCCAGGCGAAGTGCGCATGACCCTGGACTTGCGTCATCTCGAAGGCGAGCAGCTCGATTCGATGATCGCCGACGTGCGTGCGGTCATCGACGCCACCTGTGCCAAGCACGGCCTGAGCCACGAACTGACCCCGACGGCCGACTTCCCCGCGCTGTATTTCGACCGTGGTTGCGTCGATGCGGTGCGCGATTCGGCGCAGGCCCTGGGCTTGGCGCACATGGATATCGTCAGCGGGGCAGGGCATGACGCGATCTTCCTGGCCGAACTGGGGCCGGCGGGGATGATCTTCGTGCCCTGCGAGAATGGCATCAGCCATAACGAAATCGAGAACGCCACCCCGGAGGACCTGGCGGCAGGCTGCGCGGTGTTGCTGCGGGCGATGCTGGCGGCGTCGGAGGCGATTGCCAGCGGGCGTTTGGCTGCTTAGGGCCTGTGCTGGCCTGCTCGCGGGCCAAGCCCAAACGCTAACTTACTGATTTGACGGGGTTCCTGTAGGAGCGGCTGCAGCCGCGAACACCGGCGAAGCCGGTGCCATCCACCGCGGCGCCTGCTTCGCGGCTCAAGCCGCTCCCACACAGAGGCAGCCATCACGCCCAATGTGATAACGCTGCAGGTCCCGCGCCAGCGTCAGGTTGCCGCTGTACTGCGCCAGCGCTTCTTCGCGCACGTCGTCGATGCACGGGCTGCGTCGCGGGTCGGGCTGGTAGCGGGCACTGAAGTGTGTGAGCACCAGGTTGCGCACCCCAGCCGTTTCGGCAAAGCGCGCCACCTGGGCCGCACTGCTGTGACCAAAGGTGGCCCCGCTGCGCTCGATGATCGGCTGGGTGAAAGTCGCTTCGTGCACCAGCACATCGGCACCCTTGGCGACCTCAGCGAGCAACTCGGGGCTGTCGTTGTCGCCACAGACAATCACCTTTCGCGCCGGCCGCGAGGCCCGCAGGTAATCGCGGCCGTGCAGCACCCGACCTGCATGTTCGGCGGAATGCCCCTTGGCCAGCTCGCCCCACAACGGGCCGCGTGGGATGCCCTCTGCGTCCAGGCGCTGTACGTCCAGGCGCGGCTCGGGGTTGAGTTCGGTGAACACGTAGCCGACGCTGGGTACCCGGTGCGACAGTTGCACGGTGCTGACGCGCAGCGCATCGCTGCACCAGTCGGTCAGTTGCTCGACTGCCAGCAAGCGCAATTCGAATGGCAGGAAGGTATCGCTGGCGGCCAGGCCCAGGCGAAGCCAGTCGTGCAGTGCAGCAGGCAGTATCAAGTCCAGGGGGTGGGTGCGCCCGCTCATGCCGGCACTGGCCAACAGGCCGGGCAGGCCGAAGCAATGGTCGCCGTGCACATGGGTGATGAACACCCCACGCAGATCGCGTATCGACAAAGGCGTGCGCAGCAATTGATGCTGGGTGCCTTCGCCACAATCGACCAGGTACCACTGGCTACCGCTGGCTTCGATGACCGCGGTGGCGCTGACGTTGCGGGCCTTGGTCGGCACACCGGCCGAGGTGCCTAGAAAAAGTAGGTCCATTGTGCGTCGACAGTGGCAGGTTTCGGATGCTGAGAGGGCGCACACCTTAGCCGGATTGAGGCCCGGCGTCGATGGTGTGCACCCGGCGCAGCTTACTCCGCCTGGCGCCAGATCAGCTTGCTGGTGTCATAGCCTTGCTTCTGGGCGATCGCCAGCAGCTGTTCGCGGGTCTGGTCGGTAATGGCCGGCGTGCGCGACAGCAGCCACAGGTACTCCCGGTTCGGGTGCCCGACCAGCGCCACGCGGTAGTCCTTGTCGTGGTACAGCACCCAGTATTCGCCTTTGGTCAGCCCTGGCGCCAGGCGGCTGAACCAGTTGTCGAACTGCACCCAGAGCTTGTCGGTCTTGCCAGGCTGCTGGGCCTCGGCGATACCCTTGGCCTCGTTCAATTGGCCGTCCTTTTCCTTGCAGCGGTTGGTCACGTCGATGCGCCCGTCCTCGCGCAAGCCGTAGTGCGCCTCGGACTGCACGCAGTTGCGCTGGAAGAACATCGGCAAGCGCGCCAGCTCGTACCAGGTGCCCTGGTAGCGTTGCAGGTCGACCTGCTGGGTGGTGGGCGGCGCCCGGTGTTCGTCGCCTGAACCGGCGCAGCCGGCCAGGGCTAGCGTTATGCAGGAAAGGATCAGGGTTTTACGCATCGGCATGGCGAACCTCCTGGAAGCGGATGGGTGCTTACCTTTGCTTCGATGCGGGTGAGGGGCAAAAGTTGTATGGGTTTTTGGTGCAGGGCGTTGGATGGGCGTTGTTCAGCAGATCGAGCGCCGCCCGCGCGGCGCATCGCGGGCAAGCCCGCTCCTACATTTGTTGCAACGCGCCGTTCCAGTCAGGCCATGGTTGTCCGCCTTGGCGCATGACTGAAGACAGATGGGGCGTCGGCAG